>JAHEJD010000120.1 GCA_024639005.1 Chromatiaceae bacterium
CGCCGCGCAAGGGGCAGTTGGGCGAGGCGCAGGAGCAAGGCCTGATCGAGGCGGTCAAGGCACTGGGCCTGCCTCGCGCGCACCCGCTGCCCGAAGGCGTGAGCGCCTTCGAGGCTCAATTGATAGTCGGGGAGCCTGGTGAAGAGGCCCACTATGTGTTCTGGGAAGGCGCGCTCGAAGAAGACGAGAAGCTCCGCACCCTGATTCGTCTGTTGGAACTCCTGTGATCCGCCGCGCCGTTGTCGCGGGCGGGCATGCCATCGGCTTCGCATGACGTCGTTCCACGGGCGCATGTCTGCCCGACCTGGCTAACCTGGACGCAGCCCATCTTGCGGCGTGCCGTTTAGACGGCAATTTTCCGCCCGGCGTGCTTCGGCGCCGGGAAGCTGGCCGAACACGCAATTTTCCCCAGCTTGGTCATGGCCTTAGCGCGCCTCTCAATGGCATAATGAATGTCTGATCTACGAATATGCCCGTCCGCCGTGAGAGCTGGCCGGCCGATAAATCTCAAACCGCGAGTCGATCATCGACGACTCGTTACGTTTCTCCATCAACGAGGTGCAACATGAGTGATAAACCCATCGATCGTAATCGCCGGCAGGCAATCAAACTCATTGCGGGCGGCTTCGCGGCCATTCCGTTAGCGGGACTCATGACGTCCGGCACCGCTGTGGCCTCTGACCTGCCGCATGTGACCGAAGATGATCCGATAGCCGTCGGTCTGAAATACAAGCACGACGCGAGCCAGGCCCCACGGGTCGACAAGCCCGGTGCGCCCGCGAACACGCAAAATTGCGGTAACTGTCAGCTCGCCCAGGGTGACGGCGAATGGGTGGGCTGCTCGATATTCCCGGGCAAGGCCGTCAATAAGAACGGCTGGTGCTCGGCCTGGGTGATGAAAGTCGGCTGATCCTTACCATCGACAGCGCAGGCCAGGGACGGTCTGCGTCGCGTTCCTCGCGTCGCAACTTCAGTTTTCGTCAGGCAATTCCACTCCAACATCACAGCCTCCCCCTTCCCAGGTCAGCTAGACCGGATTCACCGTGCCTGGTTCGGCGTTGGGTGGATCTTTGGCTGCTCGTGCACGGGGCCGTCGCACAGGAAGATGCAGGCGACATTCTCGATCCGACCTTTGGGCATCTGCGTTGGGTGCGAACCGCCGACAATGTTGATGTTGTAGCGGATGGCCATAGCACGTAGCGCCTCCTTGAACTGCGGCGTGTGTGCCTCGATCGACTGGGCAGGGGCCAGCTGCTGGTCCTCGATCGACAGCACCTGTAATACAACATTTCTGAAAACACCACGAAATCGCCCTTGTAGTCGGCCACCGCGTCGACGAAGTACTCGATCAGTGGCAGGAACTCCTCGAACGATTTCACGCTTGGCCTTGCGAACATGCAGACGGCTGCGGGGGTTCTCCAGTGCGGCCGGGGGATGATGCTCGGTCATAGTCACTCCGGGACTGCGTGTCGCGATGCGCGCCAGGTCTGCTGGGTTTACATAAATTGGTCTCAGTGATAGGCACCATCTTGAAGACTTGTTTCTCAGATGCACGAGGCGCAGTCTATGCCGTTAACGCAGACCGATATCCGCGTTCGACCGCGCGACGGCTTGCTAGGTTTATGTTTCCTCTCCGCTTCCAATGGACAGGCTTCCCCATGTGGCTCCGTACAAGCTGCGATTTCTTATTCGACATCACGCTGCCCGTACCCTTTGTGTTGATGCTAAGGCCACGCAGCGGTGCACAACAGTGGGTCGCACGCGAGGATTACAGACTGACGCCAAGCGTACCTGTGTTCGAGTTCACCGATGACTACGGCAACCTCTGCCAACGGCTGATCGCCCCCGCCGGGACCTTTCAGGTGTGCACCAGCGCCGAGGTGATGATTGCCGACAGCGTCGACCAGGATTTTGGGGCGCCGTTTGTCGAAGTTCAGAATCTGCCGGACGCGGTACTCAGTTACCTGTTGCCCAGTCGTTACTGCGAATCGGACCGCTTTCATCAGATGGCGACTGAAATCACGCTGGGCCAGAGTCCGGGGTACAACCAGGTGGCGGCTATCGTCGGCTGGCTGCGCAAAACCGTCAGCTATCGCCCGGGCAGCAGTGACGTTCCGCTCTCCGCGGTAGAGGTCAATGCGCGTCAGGTGGGGGTCTGCCGAGACCTGGCTCACCTCGGCATCGCGCTGTGTCGCAGCCTGAGCATTCCCGCCCGGATGGTTGTGGGCTACCGCTATGGATTACAACCCATGGACCTGCATGCCTGGTTCGAGGCCTATGTCGGTGGCCGCTGGTATACCTTCGACCCGACACAGCAGACACCCACAGGCGGCTACGTGGCCGTCGGTTACGGCCGCGATGCCGCCGATGTGGCCGTCTACAACCAATTCGGTCCCGCGGTCTATCCGACGACACAGACCGTGCGCGTCGACCGCATGCAGACGGGCTGACAAAGGTCACGACCGGAGTCTCTGAACATGCACTTCACTATTCGCCATTACACCCGCTATCGCTATTCACAGCCGGTGCGGCTCGGTCCTCAGCAACTGCGCTTCCACCCGCGCGACGATGGGGCACAGCGGGTGATCGAGCACCATCTGAACATCAGTCCGCAGCCGCTGGGTTTTAATGAACACATCGATCTCGAGAACAATCGCGTAATCGAGGTCTGGTTCACACAAAAAACGGATCATCTCGATATCGACGTCAGCATGCGGGTCGAGACCTTGCGGCAGAATGCCTTTGATTTCATCCTGGACCCGGAGGCGATGGTGCTGCCGATCGCCGCCACACGAGAGCTGATCTGTGCGCAGCCCTATCTGGAACGGATCGCGCCCGACGCTACCGTCGATTTATTTGCCGCCGAACTCAGCTCGGCGGCACGACACGACACGCTGCATTTCCTCGATGAACTCAATCACCGGCTGTTCGCCGAGTTCAGCCATATCTATCGTGATACCGGGGCGCCGCAGAGCCCGGCGTTTACGCTGCAGAGTCGCAACGGTGCGTGTCGGGATCTGACGGTCCTGTTCGTCGACTGCTGTCGGGCGGAGGGCATTCCCGCACGCTTCGCCAGCGGCTACCAGCGCGGCGACCTCGAGAGCGAACGGCGCCACCTGCACGCGTGGCCGGAGGTGTATCTCCCAGGCGCCGGCTGGCGCGGCTTTGACCCCACCCACGGACAGGCCATAGCGAACACGCACGTGACCGTTGCCGCAGCAGCGGCCGCGCAGCACACCATGCCGGTGCACGGCGCGTTCCAGGGGGCAGGCGCGACCAGCACACTGGACTATGGCGTAGAGATCGACGTGAACGAGGATTGAGAGAGATCCGCGATCGACCAGAAGCCAGACGCAGTCCGGTCGCACCCAGTTCATGCGCTTAGTTCCTATCTGTCGCTAGGCAGCGCGGCTGGCCTGTTTGACTGACGACGGATAGGTGTCAGCTTTTTTTCCACAATTGCAGAACCTGCCGCGGAGACCAACAGGAATAAACTCCTAACTCATTGTAATTAAAACGTTCTTTAAGATTCGGCGCGCAAATTGCTGGAAATCGGCTGGGGGCGGCCATTACAGGGCATCCCGCCAAGCGCAATCGATTAGGAGGAGCAGTGATGAATATGCCGCTCGATATCCTCAACCATGGCCCGGGGCAACGCACCGGCACTCCGCGACGGACGGGAATGAAGAATTCGCCACAGCTTTTCGGGTGTTTCGCGAGGCCCGAAGAAGCGCGATCTTCTTTGACCTGCCTCCCGACCTTCCCGCGCTATTACGGCCGGGTCGGTTAAACCCGGTAGGCGACCCGATGCCGCCGCGAACGGCTCGACTCCTCAGATCTTGCCGGCGCCGACGTCAGGCATCGACAGGCGATCCGCCCCCGCGCAGTGGCGGCATGTGACCTCTGCGCGCAAGCCCTATCGCAACAGTCGAAGATGATGTCTGCAACGCTTGAAAAGCTCGAGGCACAGGCCAGTCAGCTTCTCGACGGCTTCATTGGCCTGAGAGAGACCTATGCCCTGCTCGATCCAATGCTGTTCGACCGCGAGATTATCTCGAGCCGAGGTTCATTCGGACAACGCAACGGCTTCCTGATCCTGCGCCGTTCCCTGATGCTGG
>JAHEJD010000072.1 GCA_024639005.1 Chromatiaceae bacterium
CCGGGGATCTCCTCGTCGCGCAGCGCGCGCGGCTGCGACACCTCGACAAAGCCGGTGGCGGCGAAGGTCATCGCATTCGGCCGGCGATCAGTGGAAGACACGGGCGCGGCGCCTCCGGGCAAGAGCGAGGAGTGCGCAATGCGCCCAACATGCCACAACTGCAGGAAGATCCGCCCTCCAGTACCGTGCACCGCGTCGGTCACCCTGCGCCAGGCCGCCACCTGCTCCCGACTGTAGATCCCGGGTGTATCGAGATAGCCCTGACCCATCGGGCTGATCTGTGTGGCCTCCGCTATGATCAGGCCGGCGCTCGCCCGCTGACGATAATACTCGACGGCGAGTTCACCAGGCTGCAGGCCGGCCACGGCGCGATTGCGGGTCAAGGGCGCCATAACGATGCGATTGGGCAGCGCGATGTCGCCCATCTGAACAGGATCGAACAGCGATGGCATAGGGTTCTCCTAAGAGGGTAGACGCCTCCAAAGGACCATAGCGAATGCGTCCGGTGATTGTGAAGCCATCAGTCCGCGTTTTTTGCGTGGCAATGGGGCTGCCAACGCAGCCGGGCATAGGGCGGCTGAACGTAAGGGCGACGGGTCTTGGCCGGTCAGCTTCGATGGCGCCGATGCGCGCAGCCACCCCCCGGCCCTGGCCTGAGGACCAGGGCCAGCGGTTGGTCGGTCAGTCGACCTCTACTGCTGGATCGATTGTATGTAGTACACCAGCTCGAGGATCCTTCCCCTTACCACCGCCTCATACTCGCCTGCAAAGGGCCCAAAGCCGGACGGCTGTTCGGCGAGGTAGCGATTCCCCCAGACAGGCATTGCACGCTCGCCATGCGGGCCAACGTCGGCCCGCCCGTCGATGATCTGATAGACATGCAGGAATGGGTATTGACCGGCCTTCAGTTTTGGATACTGTCCGCCATTGTTCTTGGCCAGAGCGGTAAGGTCTGACGGCTTCACCGTTAAATACTGGGCCAACGGGCCGTCGCCGCGGCCACCAGCACCGTGGCAGCCCAGGCAGGACGTCCTGTACTCATCGGATCCGATCGTATCCTCTTCCGCATGGATCACGCCGCTCGCGGTGAACCCGGCCACAGCGGCCGTGAGGCCAAGCATCGCCAGTGTTCTAGAAATCGAGTGCATTTTCATCCTATCTCCCTCCTTCAGTCTGCATTTGCGGTCTTTCGTAGTATGAATACCAGTGTGGGCCTCCGCTGCGCGAATGACGATCCCTGCCACCACAGCAATTGTCCTGGATCAAGCGATGAGCGGCCCATCTGGACCGGTCGCCCGCGGCTCGGCCCTGTGCAGCGCAACAAACACGACGCCGGCCACCCGGAAGACCCTCGTATACTGCGGCGCATACTCCCACACCCGGTGTTGGTTGCGATAACGCAGCGTATCGCACCGGACCCGACAGCATCCGGCGCAGTGCAGCTTAACCCGCCATCCGAGGCCCAGGTAGCCGAGTGCAACGTCGACAAACATGCTGCGTGTGCCGTGATCCATCGTGCCATACCTCGATTGGTAGGTTAGTTCCCGAGATCGGGCGCCGATCAGGCATCCGCTTCGCAGATTCGGGCTACGTCCGGACATTTGTGGGGCGATTCACAGAAAGCCCCATGCATTGACCTAGGCTTGCGGTTATCTCAACCGGGAGCAGACACATTGCGCAAACTCACGATCTTCGCCTGCGCGGCGCTGCTGGCTGCCTGTGCGCCAGTGCAACACAAGACCTCGACATCGGAAAAGCCTGCGGCACCGGTCAGTCAGGCAAAGCCCCAGCCACGATTCAATGAACTGGCGACGCTGGCCCGGCAGGCACAACCGGAGCGCGACGGAATCCGCGACCGCTTCCGCTACGATCGCAGCATCAGCACCACCGATATTGACGGTTTGCGTTACTTCTTCTATGAACCCACGCGAAAGCGCGCTGTAGTCGGCTTCGCGTTCGAGAACGACGGATCACCGAAGATCAATCCGGTCGGTCTAAAGCGCACTGGTGCGCGCCGCGAGTTTGCGTTCCACTTTGCCGACCGCGCACGCGAAAACATCTATCTCGCGGTAAACGACGACGTGAAGATCAGCGGCCGTTTCAGTCATGACAATATGTTTCGCGAGCTGCATTTCTTCCCGCGCACTCAGCTGCCCTCGCTGGTCATCGATCACGGCAAGCGGCGGATCGAAGTCACGCTGCCCACCGGGGAGCCGGTCCTGTTCGATCAAGACAGCATGGAACTGGTCGGTGGCGCGCTGATCGAGTCACCGATCGACTTCAATCGCAGCCGCCATCAGCGGCGCAACCCCGAGGTCCGGTATCAGGGCGATTATCTGGCCATCACCGTCGCCCAGCGTGGCGAGGCACCCCGTCGGGCGAAAGTCTGGGGGCAGCCAAAATTCGCCGAGGTCCACTACCCGTCCAAGTACGCCAAGTCGTGCCGCCTGTCGCCCAGGCATGTTTGGGACCAGCGCCCAAAGCCGGGCGACAGCGACCCCAAGTTGACCATGCTGCATAAGACCGACGCCCAGCTCTTCGCGATAATCGAACGCCAGTGCGGATGGGATCTCTCAACGATGAAAAAGGCAGCTCCACGCCTCGCGGAGGCTAAGGTCTCACCATGATTTCTGCGGTGACCTGAGGAAGATCAAAGCGCGCTGACCCGATGTTGTCCATTCTTTCCCGTAGCGCGTTACGACGCTTTTGTTTCGCGTTGGATCTCACTCCTCCTGACTGTTGATTTGGCCCGCCGTTCCATGGCGGGTATTCTCTTTGTGGGCTGCACCAATGGCAGCCCTGCGCCGGGCAGTTCACGCGATCCCTACCTGCTCCGACAGATAGACATCCTGGATCGTATTCAGCAGCCTCACCCCCTCTTCCATGGGCTTCTGGAACGCCTTGCGCCCAGAGATCAGCCCCATGCCGCCGGCCCGCTTGTTAATCACCGCGGTGCGCACGGCCTGGTGCAGGTCATCCTGACCCGACGGTCCGCCGGAGTTGATCATGCCGATCCGCCCCATGTAGCAGTTGGCAATCTGGTAGCGCACCAGGTCGATCGGGTGATCGCTGGTCAGTTCTTCGTAGACCTTGGGGTGGGTCTTGCCGAAACCGATGGCGTTGTAGCCGTCGTTGCAGGTGGCCTGCTTCTGTTTGACGATGTCGGCCTCGATGGTCACTGCGAGGTGGTTGGCCTGCCCGGTCAGATCGGCGGACTCATGGTAGTCCACCCCGTCCTTCTTGAAGCCGCTGTTGCGCAGATAGGCCCACAGCACGGTCACCATGCCGAGTTCGTGCGCCTGCTGGAAGGCCTCGCTGATCTCCAGGATCTGGCGGCGCGATTCCGGCGCGCCAAAGTAGATAGTCGCACCAACTGCCACGGCGCCCATATCGAACGCCTGCTCGACGCTGGCGAACAGGGTTTGATCGAACATGTTCGGGTAGGTGAGCATTTCGTTGTGATTCAGTTTCACCAGGAACGGGATCTTGTGCGCATAACGGCGCCCCACCGAGCCCAATACCCCCAGCGTTGAGGCCACTGCATTGCAGCCGCCGGCCATGGCCAGCTGGACGATGTTTTCCGGATCGAAGTAGATCGGGTTGGGGGCAAACGAGGCGCCCCCGGCATGCTCCACACCCTGGTCTACGGGCAGGATCGAGAGATAACCTGTCCCGCTGAGGCGGCCGTGATCAAGCATCGTCTGCAGACCACGCAACACGCCGGTCTTGCGATCGGACTGCGCCGTCACACGATCGACAAAATCCGGGCCGGGCAGCTGCAACAGCTCGCGCGGGATCGTCTCGCAACGGTGCCCCAGCAGGTTTTCGGCCTCGTCGCCCAGCAATCTCTGTATATCGGTCATGTCCTTCTCCTGATCAAACTGCCGCAAAGATTAAGCCGTTGACTGCGACAAGCCTATTACACGGCCAGGACGACAAAAACTAACGCGGTTGGCGTACCATCAAGGGACGCAAGAATCTCGATAATAGTCTTTTTCAATCAGTCGCTTAATAAAAAAACACCGAGAAGCGCCGCCCATTGACGACAGAAAGAGGGAACGTCGCGTCAGGCGATCAGATACCGCCCACCGGAGGCGATGGCGACCGTCAGCAGTCCAATGATCGTGTTGACGCCCACCAGCAGGCGGATCTGCGCCAGCTGCTTGCCCCCCGACGGCCAATCCTGCGCGGCCACGGCCCGCTTTAGCCGGCGGTAAGGGGCGAAATAGACGTGCAGGAATATCAACACCATCAATAATCCCAGGCCCAGCATCGCATGGACATACAACCCTACGCTGCCCATGCCGCCGAACACCGCGAAGATCATCCAGAAACCGGTGGCCAGAATGGCCAGAATGGCCGACCAGACCCAGGGGAAGAAATTGTCGAACACCCCGGCCCACAACGTCAGGCGCGCCGGGGGCTCCAGCTGGCCCGCCGCCACCGGTCGCAGCACCATGTAGGCGAAAAACATACCGCCGACCCAGATAACTGCCGAAATTACGTGCAGCAACGCCGCGAAACCCATCATCGGAGCACCCCGCTTGTCAAAACAACAGGCCGCTAGTTTACGGACCGCGGCCGCCTAAGACAGCCACGCTGTGCGCGGTTTATGATCACAATAAGTTTGATAGCCGGTTTTCCGCATGGACAACAGCGAACACCATGTCGCCGTCTTGGGCGCCAGCCCGAAGCCCGCGCGCTATGCCAATCAGTGCATCCGCCTGCTGAAACAGCACGGCTACCGGACGACACCGGTGCACCCCCGCTTCGAGTGGATCGAGGACCTGGCCGTCTCATCCAGTCTCGAGGCAATCGCCGATCCGGTCGACACCCTAACCCTGTATGTCGGTCCCAAGCTGCTCGAGCCGCTGACCGAGGCCATTGTCGACCTTCGCCCGCGCCGAGTGATCTTCAACCCAGGCACCGAGAGTCGCCTGGTTCAATCGCGTCTCGATCAGGCTGGCATACCCTGGCTCGAGGCCTGTACGCTGGTGATGATCAGGACCGATCAGTTCTGAGGCGCTGTGGCAAGATGCATGGACCGCCTCAAAGATGGCGCAGGATGCCACGCCGCAGTGTCCAGCACTACACCCGCCGGTATGCAGGCGGCAGACAGCATGACGTACTAAGCTAAGCGAGATGTTTCTAGGACTGGCTCTGGTGCTGGTGGCGCTGCTTTGGGCGCGCAAACTCCGGCGTTTGACGCCTGGCGGCAGGCCCAGCTATCGGGGGCCACTGCTCATGGGAGGGATCGGTATCGCGGTGTTCTTGCTCTACCTCTGGCTCGTCACGCAGGGCGTCCTCGAGCAATGACCCGCGATCGCGCCAAGGCGCCGCCAAGGTCGCCTCATATCACGCGCGCCGGCTGGCAGGCCTTGCATGCCGAACAGGAACAGCTGTGGCAACGGCGCCGCGAAGTCGTCAAGCATCTCGCTGCGGCGGCGGCCGAGGGCGATCGCTCAGAGAATGCCGAGTACATCTACCGCAAGAAGCAGCTGCGCGAGATGGATCGGCGGATTCGCTATCTGCAGAAACGGCTGCCAACACTGAAGGTCGTCGACAGCCCGCCCACAGAGACCGGACAGATATTTTTCGGCGCCTGGATCGCAGTGGAGGACCAGCGCGGCGAATATACGCTCTACCGGATTGTCGGCGCCGACGAGTTCGATCCCAAACGCAACTGGATCAGCATAGACTCACCAATGGCACGGGCGCTGTTGCAACGACGCGTCGACGACGAGGTCTCGGTAGAGACACCGGGCGGCCAGGTCCGGTTGATCATCCTCGATGTCAGTTATATCGATCCGACCTGAGCTGTGCCATCGCAACTAACGTCATCTCCAGAACAGGCTATACGGACCATCGTCAAATGGAATTGGTCATCGCCGCCAGCAGATAGGCAATGCTGAATACCACCAGGCCAATGCTCCACACCTGCAGCCACATCACCTTGCCATAGCGGGCCAGCCACCACAGCGCGATACCGATGACCAGTGCGAGCGCAACGGTAAAATTGAGCATGAAGTGCAGGCCGCTGCTCTCCGAATAGATCGGCAGCCCGTCCGGCGGGACGCCCTGCGATGCCTCGTATCGCATTAGATCAGTTCCACATCGGCCATCACGTCCACCAGTGCCGGCCCCTCGTAGGCAAACGCACGCTTGAGCGCATCGGCGAGGTCGTCCAGAGACTCGACGCGGATGCCAAGTCCGCCGCAGCTCTTGGCGTAGGCGGCGAAATCAGGGTTGCGGAGCTTCGTCTGCCACACCGGCCAGTGACCTGCACGTTGCTCCTTGCTGATCTTGCCGAGCTCGCTGTTGTTCAACAGGACATGGGTGAGATTCATTTCATAGCGCACTGCCGTTGTGAACTCGGCCATGTACTGGCCAAAGCCGCCATCGCCGCTCACCGAGACCACCGTGCGTGCGCGGTAGTCCGGCTGCGCCTGCGTGGCGGCCCAGGCGCCCATCGCCGCCGGGAAGGCGAAGCCGATCGAACCCAGATAGCCTGACATCAGGATGCGCTGCCCGCGGCATTCAAAGTACCGCCCGAACGAATAGGTGTTGTTGCCGACGTCGACTGCGATCACCGCGCCGGCCGGGATCAACGTTGACAGCGTCTCGAAAAGACTGGCCGAATTGATGCCCCTGCCGCGGTCGCGGGTGCGCCGCGCGGCCTTTTCGTCGCGCCAGATCTGCCAGCGCTCTGCGAGTTCCGCCGACTGATCGACCGCGCCCGTATCCTCCGGCAGGGCCCGCCACAACCACTCCGCGGTAAGGCCAATCTCCCCGAGCACCGGCAGTTCCACCGGGTGGAACTTACCCAGGGTCATGGCATCGAAGTCGACCTGGATGATCGGTTTCTTGGCGGTGATCCCGGTGTGGTTGGAAAAGCTCGCGCCGAGCACCAGCAGCAGATCGCTCTCGTTCATGCACCAACTGGCCACTGGGGTGCCGCTGCGGCCAAGCACGCCCGCCGCCAGCGGATGGTCGTCGGCGATCTGGCCCTTGGCCTTGAAGGTCGTCAGCACCGGCGCCTTGAGCTTTTCGGCCAGCTTGAGCACATTGTCCATGCGCCCGAGGGCACCATAGCCAACGACGATCACTGGGCGCTTGGCATCCTTCAGCCGCTGCAGCACAGCGGCGAGGCTGTCGGTGGACGGCAACATCTGCCGGTCGCCGAGACGGCCCTCGGGAACGCCGGCGGTATCGCCGTCGGCCGCCGCCAGGGTCTGCACCTCGTCGGGAAAGATCAGATGCGCGACATTGCGTTCGACAATGGCGTGCTTGCAGGCCAGGTTCATCAGCTCAACATGCCGCGAGTCGCGCAGCACCGTCTGGCTGAAACTGGCCACCGGCGCAAAGGCCGAGGCCAGGTCGATCTCCTGAAACGCACCCGGCCCCAGCACCTGGGTATTGACCTGCCCGGTCAGCGCGAGCACCGGCGCCCGATCGACCTTGGCGTCCCACAGGCCGGTCAGCAGATTGGTCGCGCCCGGACCGGCGATGCTCAGGCATGCCGCGGGTCGGCCGGTCAGCTTGGCATAGCCGGATGCGGCGAACGCGGCCGCGCCCTCGTGCCGGATGCCGATGTAGATCAGGTCGCCCTTGCCCTCCTGCAGGCGCAACGCATCGGCCAGGCCGAGGTTGGAATGCCCCACCATACCGAACACATGGGTGATACCCCAGTTGACCATGGTCTGCGCCATCAGGTCGCTGACGGTAGCCTCGTGTACGGTCGATTCCTGCACCGCGACATAGACGCCGTCATCCCGCAACTCGACCGGGTAGGTCGCGACGCCGTCGTCGTGTGCGCCGGGCGAAAGACCGGTCAATGGATGAAAATCCCAACCATGCCAGGGACACCGCAGCCAGCAGTCCGACGTGCCCTCGTTACACTCGATACTGCCCTCGCCGAGCGGCCCACCCTGATGAGGACAGGCGTTGTCCAGCGCGCCTATCTCACCATTGAGACAAGTGAGCGCGATACTCTGATTTCCGGCCTGTACCGCACGCACCTCGCCGTCGCGCATGTCGCCAGGCTCTGCGACTTTGTACCAGACGGTCTGCAGACCCGCCTGCTCGTCCAGCTGTTCCTGCGTGATCTGTTTGTGCGAGCCGTCGCACAGCGGCGCAGTCGCGGTCTGCTTGCACTGACAGAAGAAGTAGCGATCGTCCTTGTCGGCGGTAAACTTCTGCGGCGTGAACTCGCTGCCCTGATGCGATCCATCACACAGTGGCTGGGTCTGGGAGCGCCCGCAGGTGCACCACCAGACGGTCTCGCCGGCCTTGAGCTCGAGCGCTTTCGGCTGGGCATCAGCGATATAGGGTGTTGGCATCATGACCTCCGAGTGATCGAGTCTTCCAGCCGCGGCACTTAAGTCTAGCGCGCCAATCGGGCCATCCCAGAACAAGGCCAACCCGTTGCCACTCTAAGCCGCAGTCGCCCGCGTAGCCTGCTGACGAGTTCTAGCACAATCAGCGTGAAGAAATACCCTCTGACGCGCAGGCCGCGCCGCGCATCAGGTGCGTGAGGGCATCAGGACCCTGACTGCTCGCTGACGCCCGCCTCCCAGGCACAGATCGCCCGCTTGCGATCACCGCCCCAGTGATAGCCACCGAATTCTCCGGACTCGCGCAGTACTCGATGACAGGGGATCAGGAAGGCGACCGGGTTTTGGGCAACCGCGCCGCCGACCGCGCGGGCCGCCTTGGGCCTATCCAGCAGCCGCGCCAGCTGCCCGTAGCTGAGCAGACCGGCAAAGGGTATCTGCAGCAACGCCCGCCACACCTGGATCTGAAAATTACTGCCGCTGACCCATAGCGACAGCCCCGCATCGACGTTATCGGACGGGCGCTGAAATACCCGAGCGAGCAAGATCTCGCCGGCAGGCTGATCCTTCTCCAGCCGCGCGTCCGGCCACGCAGTCCGCAAGGCAGCGACGGCGCCGTCAACGGTCTGGGGGCCGACGAACGACAGATGACAGATACCGCGAGGCGTAAACGCCAGCAACGCCTGTCCGAACGGCGTAACGCCGTTCGCATACCGAATCACCTCACCCGCCGCCGCTCGCTTGAACTCGCCGGGCGTCATGGCCTCCATGCTGACGAACAGGTCGTGCAACCTGCCCGGCCCGGACAGACCGGTATCCAGGGCGAGGCCAAGCAGATCTCCGGTATGGTGCATGCGGCGTTTGGCCTCCTGGACCGTCAGGAACTGCAGGAAGCGTTTGGGGCTGATGCCCGCCCATCGGCTGAACAGGCGTTGGGTGTGTGACTCGCTCAGCCCGATATGCGCCGCCAGATCGCGCAACTGAGGGCGATCCAGGCGATACTCGCGCAGATAGACTATGGCCCGCTCGATGCGCATATAGTCGGCCTCGGCCTGCGGCGGCACAGCCGGCGGAGATTCCTTCCTAGACGCTTGCATGGCGCCGACTCTAACAGCTGGCAGCACCCCGCCCACCCGATTCTTGCACCGTGTGTCGTATACCGCGATCCGGCATTGCCATCAAAAAATGTAGGCAAACCGGCTGCCGGTTGCGTTTATTCTGCGCGGTAATTGGGGGTCATCAAACAGCGAGGAGCCTTCGTTGGATTCCATTTCTCAGGCAGCCTTGGGCGCCGCGGTCGGCGTCGCCGTCATGGGGCGTACCCGGCCGGTGTGGCAGGCCGCCCTGACCGGTGCAGCCGTCGGCACGCTGCCCGACCTCGACGTCTTCATCGACCAGGGCGATCCGGTCCGCAATATGGTCCTGCATCGCGCAGAGACCCATGCGCTGTTCTGGCAGGCGCTGGTGTCACCCGTGCTCGGCTTCCTGCTCGCTGTCATCACCGGTAGCCGACCGCTTTTCAGGCGTTGGTGGCTAATGGTCGTATTGGCACTGTTCACGCATTCGTTGCTGGATGCGATGACGGTCTATGGCACTCAGATCGCGCTGCCGTTCAGCACCTATCCGTTCGGCCTGGGCAGCCTGTTCATCATCGACCCGCTGTATACCCTGCCGCTGCTGGTCGGTTTGGTCGTCAGCCTGGTCGCGCGCATGCCGCACCGGCGACGCTGGAATACCCTGGGTCTCACCCTGTCGACGCTGTATGCGGCATGGTCGCTGCTGGCACAGGCGTATGTGACGACACAGGTGCGCCAGACCGTCGCGGCACGCGACCTCCCGGCCCAGCAGATCCTGGTCACGCCAACACCATTTAACACCGTGCTGTGGCGAATCGTGTTGATGTCCGAAGACGACTACCGAGAGGGGTTCTATTCCCTGCTGGACCCACTGCGCGCACCGCAGCGGCCAATACGCTTCGAGCGCTTCGCGCGTGGCGCGGGAATTGATCGCCGGACCGTCGGGCTCGGCGGCTCGGACAGTATCCGGGCGTTCTCGAAGGGCTTCTATGCATTGGTTGACGACGGACGGTTCATCCGCATTACCGACCTGCGCATGGGGCAGCATCCCTATTTTGTCTTTTCATTCGCATTCGCAAAACACCACAGCGAGCCGCTGCTGCCGATCGAGCCTTTCCAGGTGTCGCAGCGCATGCCCCTGGCACCTGGCCTGCGCTGGCTGTGGGCGCGGCTGCAGGGGCAGGATGTGCCAATACCGCGTTAGCCTGGAGATCTCATCCAGCGCCGCGATGCCGGTGAGATTTCCAGGCCAGGAGGAAAAATGAATCAGCAATGGTCCCTCAGAGCACGCCTCGGCGAATGGATCGAATCAGAGCGTGTCCAGCGCATCATTGTCGCGCTGATCATCATCAATGCGCTGTGCCTCGGGCTCGAGACATCGGCGCGCGCCATGGAGGTGGCCGGTGGCCTGTTGAAATTCCTCGATCGCCTTTTGCTCTCGGTTTTCGTCGCCGAAATCCTGGTCAAGCTGTTCGCGTTCCGTGGACAATTCTTCCGCAATCCATGGAATGTCTTCGATTTCACCGTGGTGAGCATTGCGCTGATCCCCGCGAGTGGGCCACTGTCGGTGCTGCGCGTTCTGCGTCTGCTGCGGCTGATCTCACTGGTTCCGCGGTTACGCTTTGTGGTCGAGTCACTGCTGCGTGCCATCCCCGGCATTGCATCGATCGCAGGCCTGTTGCTGATTGTGTTTTATGTATCCGGCGTGATGGCCACCGGTCTGTTCGGCGCACAGTTCCCCGAGTGGTTTGGGGGCCTGGGCGAATCCATGTACAGCCTGTTCCAGATCATGACGCTGGAGAGCTGGTCCATGGGCATTGCGCGACCGGTGATGGCGGTCTACCCCTGGGCCTGGGCATTTTTTGTGCCTTTCATACTGATCGCGACCTTCACGATGCTCAACCTGTTCATCGCGATCATCGTCAGTACCATGCAATCGATCGTCGAGGAGCAGAAAGAGCGTGAGACTGCCGAGATCGGCGCCGTGGTGCATGACGAGCACCGCGATCTGAACAGGTCACTCGCGGCCCTCCGTAACGAACTGCAGGCGTTGCGCGAGGCGGTGGAGCGTTCCTCGTAGCCCGGACACCGTCGGGCGGTGAAATAGTCGGCCATTGGCCCCGGTCTCATGCAGTGACTCTGGCTCGAGCATTCGCCACCATGACCCGTACACAATTGCTGAAAATCGGCTTACTCCTCGCCCTGTTGGCGATCCTCGCGGCCACCGTCGCAGGCCGTGAGAACAATGGCTTTGATCTCAGCGACAGCCTGATACCGGCCGATGAGATCCTTCTCGGCGGCCCAGCGCGTGACGGCATCCCCGCGATCGACCGACCCCGCTTCGTGAACTCGGCGCAGGCGGATTTCCTCGCGGACAAGGATCGGGTGTTGGCAGTGATGCACAATGGCGAGGCAAAAGCCTACCCGATTGCGATCCTCAACTGGCACGAGGTGGTCAACGACACCATAGGCGGCATGCCCGTGGCCGTCACCTATTGTCCCCTGTGCGGCACCGGCGTGGCCTTCGCCGCTCAGCGTGGCGGTGAGAGGCATACCTTCGGCGTGTCGGGGCTGCTCTACAATAGCGACGTGCTGTTGTACGACCGCGAGACCGAATCGCTGTGGAGTCAGCTGCTGATGCAGGCGATCAGCGGCCCGGCAAAGGGGGAGACGCTGACACCGCTGGCGTTAAGCCACACCAACTGGCAGGCGTGGCGTGAGGAGCATCCGGGTACGCTGGTGCTGTCGACCGATACCGGGTTTGAGCGCGATTACCGGCGTGACCCCTATGCGGGCTACAGCAGCGACACCGGGCTGTATTTTCCCGTCAGCAGGCAGTCGCGCCGCTTCCATCCGAAGGAGCGCGTGCTGGGCGTGGAGATCGACGGTCGTTTCAAGGCCTATCCCTATACCGAGCTGGCGCGCCTCGGGCAGGCCGAGTTCCCCGACCGCTTCGCCGATCGCGATCTGCGAATCCATTTCGACCGCTCCAATGAGAGCGCCCGCGCCTTCGATGACGCTGGCCGCCAGTTGCCCGCGGTCTCGAGTTTTTGGTTCGCGTGGTTTGCCTTTCATCCGGATACGGAGGTCTTCACCGCCGGCGACGCGACTACGCCCCGCTGACCTCCGGCAGACGCAGCGTCTCGACCGCAGCCAACAGTGCGCCTGCCGCCAGCAGTGCAATCACCGCCGCAACGCCAAGCCAGTCGCCCAGCAGGCCGACCAGGCCACCGACCAGCATCATCACGCCGATCACACTGTTGGAAACCGCGACATAGGCGGCGCGCGTCTGTGCCGTCGCCATGTCGACCAGGTAGATCTTGCGCCCCAGGCGCACGCCGCTGTGCATGATGGTCAGGGACATGAAAATCAACGCATGCACCCAGCCGTGCGCCAGCCACGCCTGCTCCGTGAACGCGGCGACGCTGACCACAACCCCGAGCAGACCGGCGCCGGCTGCGGCAAGGGCCATGACGGTGCGGCTCGAACGATCGCCCAGAATACCCCACAGCGGTGAGCTCACAGCAGCGGCAAAGCCACTCGCGATGATCATCATGCCCAGACCTGCGGCCCCCTCCGGCGCCTGCTGCTGTGCCAGCAGGACGTAAAACGGCGGCGCCAACGCGACCGCAAGCAGGGAGATGCGACCCAGCACGAATCGGCGAAACGGCAGGTCGTCACGCAACAAGCGCAGGTTGTGCAGCGCCACCTGCAGTGCGTTACCACCGCCCTCGGTGGCACCGGGCTGCTCGTTGATGCCACCAAACATCACCAGCGCAACGAGCCAGAGCAGACCGCCGGCACCCAGCAGCAGCGCGAATATTTCGGGTCCGGCGCCCGCCTCTGGGAGGGACGTCAGCCAGACGCCCGCGGCCAGCGTCAATAGACCGCCGACACCCGCACTCCAGCCCATCAGGCGACCACGGCGGCTCTTCGACACGGTCTTACCCAACACGTCTTTCGCCGACACGGAACATAGGCCTCGCGCCAGGCTAAAAAGTATCAACAGCAAGATGATCGCCCAGCCGGCGGCCGCGCCCTCGAGCGTTATCGCCGCGGCCGCGATGCCGAACAGCGACAGCGCAGAGAGCGCGGCACCTAGCAGCCATACGGGCTGGCGCAGCGGCATCCTGCGAACGTAGGCAGCCACCGCCATCTGCGGCAGCAGCACACCCGACTCGCGGATCGGCACCAGAAATCCGGTAAACGCGGCGGGCACCCCCAGGGTACCGAGCATCCATGGCAGGACCAGTTTGGCACTGCTGAGTTCGTCGGCCAGTTTGCTGAGCGTATTCGCGCCCAGATAGGCAAAGAAGTTCCTTGGCTGATCGTTGCACGCGGCGGCTGGGATGTCCCTGCACACGCGGGCATCTTCATCGCCGCTGATCAGGTTATAGAGTTGATCGTGGATATTTAGATCACGCAAGGCAGTCTCCAGGGATCCGAAAGATCTGGCGCCTGGGGACCCGCAGCGGAGAGACAGACCGCCGAGCGTGACGGTAACAGCCGTCACACACGTGGTTCAGCAGCCGGGCGCTACCGAAGGGGCATGCTTCAGAACGCTAATCGGGGCCCTAATAGACGGCGCGGATAGAAACACGGCCCCGCTGCCCGAGGCAGCGCGGCCGCTAGACAGGACCGCGCGACTGAACGGCCGCGACGCGATCCTTTGGGTTACTCGCAGTCCTCTTCGAGGGCCGCGGCGTATTCTTGTTTGTTCAGCTTGCCGTCTCCGTCTTCGTCCAGCTTGGGAAACTCTCTTTCGATCTTGGTTGCGGCGAACTCGGTTGCATCTACGCCGCCGTCGCCATTGGCATCCGCAGCAGCAAACTTGGGTGGTTCCGCAAGGGCAACGCCGGAGGCCATCAGCGCGGCAGCCGCTGCAAGGGTAAATCGGATCGTTTTCATGGATATCGTCCTCTGTCTACTGTCAATGGGTTGCCGCCGGCCAGCACGGTTGTCCCAGGCTACGAGCCCGTCAATGTGGAACTGTAGGCCGAACGACCCCCGAGCGTCGACCGCTGGGCGCCATTTCGACGCGCAATTCGCGTCAGCAGTTAACCTGGATTATTCGATGGGCGATCATCGGGGTCTCGCGCATGCCCAGTGAAAGTAATGACATCACAACATTTAGGGTAGTTCCACACGCGATGCGCGTGGCGTCTAGCTGCACAAACTGCGCGGTTGGTCTGCGCAACCCGGCCAGTGCACGCGCGTATAAACTCTGCGGTCACCTAACACGCTAACGCACTGGTCCTCGGACCGTACGTGTCCGCGTCCACGAAACTCCCCCGAAGGCCTCAGTGAACCCGAAACGCCAAACAGGACTGCGCCGATTGACTTACCTGGCTCTGGGCTACGCCTGTCTGGGCCTGGGTCTGGTGGGCGCGTTTCTGCCACTGATGCCTACAACGGTATTCCTGTTGGCCGCGGCCTGGGCATTTTCGCGCTCGTCCGAACGCTGGCATCGGTGGCTGCGCGAACATGCGCGCTTTGGCCCGAGCGTTCGTGCCTGGGAGGTGCATCGCGCGATGCCGCGGCGCGCCAAACGCCTGGCCTATGCAGCACTGGTGGTCTCCTACGCCCTGACTGCCAGCGTTTTTGGGCCGTTCTCTGGCGTGGCCGTCATCACCGGCCTCTGTCTCACCGGCGTGGCCGTCTATATCGCGCAGAT
>JAHEJD010000015.1 GCA_024639005.1 Chromatiaceae bacterium
GCCATCGCCGGCGGCGGCGGACTGCTGGCATTACCGGCAATCCTATGGGCCGGGCTGCCGCCGATACAGGCGCTGGCGACCAACAAGCTGCAGGGCAGCTTTGGCACCCTGACCGCCTCGTACAACTACTGGCGACGTGGCGAGATCGATGTCAAGCGTCTGCGCATTCCGATCCTGATGACGTTCATCGGTTCGGCATCGGGCACCCTGGTCGTGCAACGCGTTTCGTCGACGCTGCTCGACCAGGTCGTCCCCGCACTGTTGATCGGTTTCGCACTGTATTTTCTGTTCTCCCCGCGGATCGGTGACGAGGACGCCCATCACCGCATCAGCCATGGGCTGTTCGGTCTGTTGATCGGCTTCAGCATCGGCTTCTACGACGGCTTCTTCGGGCCCGGCACCGGCAGCTTTTTCGCCGCGGCCTTCGTGCTGCTGCTCGGCTACAACCTGCGTCGCGCCACCGCTGGCACCAAGATCCTCAACTTCACCAGCAATATCGCCTCGCTGATGTTCTTCGCGATGGCTGGGCAGGTCATCTGGCAAATCGGCCTGCCGATGGGGCTGGCGCAGATGGCCGGCGCCTGGATCGGTTCGCACCTGGTGATCCGTCACGGCACGCGGCTGATACGGCCGCTGCTGGTCGCGGTCTCGCTGGCGATATCGCTCAAGTTGTTGTTGAGCGATTAACGATACTTGCGCAGGTACCACCACTCGAACGCGCGTTTGGCCCAGTGGAAGCCGATAAAGGACGGGGTGACAATGTTTCTGTTCGGTGTCCGGGTCACCAGCAGCCCGCTGTTGCGCGAGTCGACGATGCAGATCAGCTCCGACTTAAAGGTCTGGCTGGGCCGCCGGCCCTGGAAATCGCCCATTAGATTGGCCACCGCCGCCTCGGCCTGCAGATCCGCCATATGCGCCTGCTTGGGCATCCACTCCGGACCCGGGAAGCTGCCCGAATCGCCGGCCACATAGACTTTACCCCAGCCCTCGACCTGACAATACTGATCGGCCTTGATCATGCCGCCCGGAGAGCGCGGCAGATCGGTGTTGTCGAACCACTGATTGCCCGTCATGCCAGGCATGAACAGAATCAGGTCGGCGTCGAATTCGGCGCCCTCGGTTATCACTTTGTCTGCCTCGAATGCCTTTAGCTTGTGTCCAAGGTAGGTCGCGATATTGCGCTTGCCCATTTCTCGCAGCAGTCCCTCCACTGCCTTCGGCCCCAGCCGCTGACCGGGTTTCTCTGCCGGCGTGAAGAATGCCAACTTGAACCTGTCGCGCCGCCCTTGCTTGCGCAGCCAGGAATCGATGCCAAACAGGAACTCGAACACCGGCCCGCCGCGCATCGCCGCGGGTTCCATGGGATTGCCGGCAAATCCGAATGCCAACGTGCCACCGTCCATCTCGGCAAGGCGGTCGCGCACCTTCGCGATCACCTCCACCCCACCACATGGCAGATAGGAATGTTCGATACCCGGCAGTTTGCGAAGAAAACGGCCGCCGCAGGCGATGATCAGGCCGTCGTTCGACACCTCACCCTGATCGGTGACCACTACCCGCCCGGCGTCGCGCAGCCCCTGCGCCGAGGACGGGTGAAAGGTCACGCCCATGCGATCAAAAAACCCGCTCAGCGGAATCACCAGATCCTCGGGCCGGCGCAGGCCGGTGGGAATCCAGATAGTGCCGGGGTAGTAGACAAATGACGGCTGCGGCGCGATCACATCGATCCCGAGGCTGGCATCCGCGGCTCGCAGCTTGCGAACGGCAGTTAGCGCGGCAAACCCGGCGCCGATGACGGTGACTCGTGGCATCTGCAAGACTCTCCTCGACTGCGTGGAATCGCATTCTAAGGCTGCGGCAACGAGATGTCAGACACTAGCCGCTTATCTCACCGGGTTTCGTCGCGAGGGCGGCGAGATGCCGCTGCGACGGGGGGCACGCAGTGAAAGACGGTGCCGGCGTAGCCGACACTACGTCAAACCGGCTGTAACGAGTACGCCCCGACGCAGCGAGCATAACGGCGTCCGCAGCAGGAAGTTGGTTAGATAAGCGGGCCGAGACCCGGAGATCCTTGGGAAATGACCGGGTTGCCGGTATTCTTGCCGCACGCAGCTGCAACGAACGGACGCTCATGACAGACACCCATCCCGGCTTCCTGGGCACATTGACGGATATCTCGGGCGGTCGATTCATCGCTCGACTGCACGACCACAACGACACCTTCGACGCCTATCGGGATATCGGCGCGGAATCGATCAGCGTCGGTCAGGTAGGTAGCTACGTGATCGCCAAGAGCAAGCAAGAACAGGTGCTGTGTCAGGTGATACGTGCCTGGGAGGAGTCGCGCGAGCACAATACCGAGCGGCTGCTGCACCTGCTGCCACTGGGTGAAGTGACCGATGACGGCCGCTTTTTTCGCGGCGTCGGACGCTATCCGCCGCTGCAGACACCGGTCTATGTCGCTGAAGGCACCCAGCTGGAGACCATGTTCGATGCCGTTCGCCGCTATGGCCTGCACATCGGGCGACTTAGCCAGCGTGCCGAGCTTCGCGTCTATGTAGAACCGAATCTGCTGTTCAACCGCCATGTCGCAGTGCTGGGACAGTCAGGTTCAGGCAAGTCGTGGGCGGTGAGCAGCCTTTTGCAACGCACCGTCAAGCTGATGCCCAAGGCGCATATCGTCCTGCTGGACCTGCACGGCGAATACGGCTGGCGCGACGAAAAGGGTATTTTCCACAGCGCCTTTCCCGTCGATATGGTGCGCCATGTAGATGCCCGCAGTCTGGAGATACCCTACTGGCTGCTGACCTACAGCGAACTGGTTGACCTACTGATAGATCGCACCGATCCAAACGCCTCGCTACAGGTGTCGTTCATGCGCGAGGTGCTGCACACCTTGCGCAAGAAGGGCAACGAATACCTGGGCATCGACCGCTTGTCGGTCGACTCACCGGTATTCTTCTCGCTGAAGGACATGTATGTGCATTTCAAGCAGGCCAACGAACAGCAGTTCGATTTCGGCAAGTCCAAGGGCCCACTTTTCGGCGCATTCGACGAATTCCTGGTGCGTTTCCAGGCGATGTTCAACGACTCGCGCTACGACTTTCTGTTTCGCCCGCGACGACGGCTCAAATCACTCGACCTCGAGGGCCTGTTGCGCGACTTTATCGGCCTAGGTGAACCGAAGCGGCAGATTACCGTGATCGATCTCAGCGCCGTGCCGCACGACGTGCGGCCCACGGTGTCCTCACAAATCGGCCGGCTGGCATTCGAGTTCAACTACTGGAATCCCCAACGGCGCGAGTTTCCGATCCTGCTGGTGTGCGAAGAGGCGCATCAGTACATCCCGCGCGAGGCGGACGTACAGCATCAGGGCAGCCGGCGGGCAATGGAACGGATTGCCAAAGAGGGTCGAAAATACGGCGTCGGGCTGTGCGTGGTAAGCCAGCGCCCCACCGAACTGTCCGAGACGGTACTGTCCCAGTGCAGCAATTTCCTCTGCCTGCGCACTACCAATCCCGAAGACCAGCAGTACATCCGGAGGCTAATGCCCGAGGGTGAACAGGACCTGGCCGACGTCTTGACTACACTGCGCCGCGGCGAGGCCCTGGCAGTGGGTGAGGCCATCCCGTTGCCAACCCGTGTCCGTTTGTATCCCCCCGATCCGGCGCCCGAGAGCAGCGATACGCCAGTCGCCGAGAGCTGGCGCACCGGCCCCGACGACCTTAATGTAAGCCGCATCGTCGAGCACTGGTGGCGCCAGCAACGCTGAGACGGAGAGCCGCATGTCAGACGACAACATCCTGCCCTTCCCCGATCGATTGCGTAACGCCATCGACGAACAGGCATGGCAGACGTTGCAGGGCGAGTTCTATCTCGATTGTTATTTCGCCCATCACGGCAGGGCCGCCGAGGACCCGGAGGAGCTGCGCGCCTGGCTGAACGAGGTCAAGCTGTTCGCCGACACCGAGAAACCCTTCTTTCGCGGCTGGCTGATGCGGCGTCTGAGCGAACCTGACCTCTGAGGTGCAGCGCGGCCGCCCGATCAGGCCGCAGCAGCGAGCGCCTGATCGATGTCCGCGATGATGTCGTCGACGTGTTCGATGCCGATCGACAGACGTACCATGTCTTCGCGCACGCCGGCCGAGACCAGTTCCTCAGGCCCCAGCTGGCGGTGCGTGGTGGTGGCCGGGTGGCAGGCCAGCGACTTGGCGTCACCGATATTAACCAAACGGAGAATCATCTGCAGGGCGTCGATAAACTGGGCTCCGGCCGCTTTGCCCCCTCGGATGCCGAAGCTGAGGATGCCGGACGCCTTACCGCCGGTAATCTTCTTACACAGCGTATGATAAGGGCTGTCGGACAGACCCGCATAGCTCACCCACTCCACCTGCGGATGGCGCTGCAGGTGTTCGGCGACCCGTTGTGCATTCTCGCAGTGGCGCTCCATGCGCAGACCAAGCGTCTCCAGCCCCTGCATGATCAAAAAGGCGTTTAGCGGGGATATGGCCGCCCCGGTGTTGCGCAGCGGCACCACGCGACAGCGGCCGATATAGGCCGCAGGGCCGAGCGCCTCGGTGTACACCACCCCGTGATAAGAGGGATCGGGTTCATTGAGCATCGGAAAACGCGCTGCGTGGGCCGCCCAGTCGAACTTACCCGAGTCGATGATGACGCCGCCAATGCTGGTGCCGTGACCCCCGATGTACTTGGTCAGCGAGTGGATCACGATGTCTGCCCCCAACTCGAATGCCTTACACAAAAAGGGCGTGGGCACGGTATTGTCGACGATCAGCGGCACGCCATGGCGATGCGCGATCTCGGCCAGGGTAACGATATCCACCACATTGCCGGCCGGGTTGCCGATGGATTCGCAGAATAGCGCGCGCGTGTTGTCGTCAATGTGAGCCTCGAGAGCGGCATAGTCGTCATGCGATGCGAAGCGCACGTCGATACCCTGGCGGGGGAACGTATGCGCAAACAGATTGTAGGAACCGCCGTACAGCTGACTGGTGCTGACGATATTGCAGCCCACAGAGGCGAGACACTGGATCGAATAGGTGATCGCCGCCATGCCCGAGGCCACACACAAGGCCCCGACTCCGCCCTCCATCTCGGTAAGACGCTGCTCCAGGACGGCCTGGGTAGGGTTCATGATGCGCGTGTAGATATTCCCCGCCACCTTGAGGTCGAATAGATCTGCACCATGCTGGGTGTCATCGAAGGTGAATGAGGTGGTCTGATAGATCGGGGTGGTTGCGGCATGCGTCGCCGGGTCACCGTCATAGCCGGCATGCAGGGCCAGGGTCTCGAGTTTCATTGGGGTCTCCTCCGTCTTTTTTGTGAACAGCGCCAGCCGCTGCGGGATGTGCTTCACATCATGATGTCTAACATACGATCATAGGCGCTTTGGTAATTGGCTACCGATGTGGCCCAATTGCGCTCACTCTCGACAAATCGCCGGCCGGCCTGCTTCAACGACTCGCCGAGCCGTGAATCTTGCAACAACAGGGCCAGTTTCTCCGCGAGGCTCGCAGGATTGCCGGCCTCGTGCAATATGCCGGTCTCGCCATCCACGATCAGCTCCTTGTGGCCACCGACATCAGAGGCGACGAACAGGCGCTTAAGCGCCATCGCCTCAAGCGGCTTGAGTGGCGTCACCAGTTCGGTGATGCGCATCGACTGGCGCGGATAGGCAAGGACATCAATAAGGCTGTAATAGTTCGCCACCTGCTGTTGCGGTACCCGCCCGGTGAACGTCGTTATGTCGGCGATGCCGAGCGTGAGGGATTTCCGGCGCAGCATCTCCTCGGCCGGCCCCCCGCCCACCAGAAGCACATGGAGCTCAGGAAACCGCTCGCGCAGCAGGCTAGCTGCCTCGAGTAACAGTTCGATGCCCTCGTAGAAATAGAACGAACCGATGAAACCGATGACCTGCCTGCCATTCAGACTGAGCTCGTTCCGTAGCGCCTCGTCCGCAGTTTCGATGGGCTGAAAGTTGTCGATGTCCACCGCATTCGGGATCACAGTAACCTTGTCGGCCGCGATGCCCCGAGCCACGATGTCCCGACGCAGTCCTTCGCAGATACAGAAACAGTGGTCGGAATGTCGCAGCGCCCAGGTCTCCAGGCCGCGCGTGATACGGTAGCGCAGATCGCCCTCCCGTGCCGTGCCATGACTGACCGCAGCATCCTCCCAGAAGCCGCGCACCTCGTAGCCAACCGGGATACCCAGCGCCCTGCCAACGCGGATCGCGGCAATGCCGTTCAAGGCCGGCGAATGGGCGTGCAGCAGGTCGGGCTTGCACTGCCGTGCAACCTCGGTGAGACGCCGTTCGAGGTCACGAATGACGGCATACTGATTGACGACCGGCAGGCGATGCAGCCATCGACTGCGTAACCGGGTGCGGAAAAAATGCAGCCCTTCGACAGTCTCCTCGTCCGGCTGGTTGGCGACGGCCGCGGCATGCTTGGTACTGGTAACGTGTTCGGTTCCCCAGCCGCGCTGTCGCTGCTGGGTAAAGATCGACCGCGACCGGAAGGTATAACCGCTATGCAGCGGGATCGAATGGTCGAGCACATGGAGTATCAGCATCGGGTCGTGGCCATTTCAGCGACTTTAGATCGGGGCTTGGGTGCAGGCAGCCGGTCGCAGGGTAAGGCAGTGGCTGAGAGCCAATCGATCCGGTACCCTGCGGTCTTCATTCGTCCACCGCGAGGATGCGCCGGAATATCTCTACCTGGCCTCGCGAAGTGGCCTGCCAACTGAAGCCCTCCGCATAACGCCGCGTGGCATCGCGCGCCGGGGCATCGGCAAACAGCGCCTGCAGAGCAGCCACGATGGCAGCAGGACTGCGCTCGCGGGTCAATCGACCGGCGTCGGCGGAAGCGACCACCTCGGGCGTGCCGTCGACTGCCGTGGCGACGACTGGGGTGCCGCACGCCATGGACTCCAACAAGACGTTGGCCCAGCCCTCGCGGCTGGATGCCAGGACCAGTGCATCCGCGGCCTGATAATGCTCGCGCAGTCCCTCTTGTGACAGACGCCCGGCGAAACGCACCCGATCGTGCAGCGACAGTTGCGCCACCAGGTCGCGCAAGGTCCCCTCTTCCGGCCCGTCACCGGCGATCACGAGATCCATGTGCGGCAGATCGCGCATCGCCTCGACTACTAGGTGATGGCCCTTGCGCTCGATCAGGTGACCGACCGATAGCAGCGTGATTCGTCCCCCGAAACCCAAGCGTTCGCGCAGCGTAGCCCGCGCAGTCGCGGGATGGAAGAACCCCAGATCCACGCCATTACGCAACACGGTGACGCGCTCCTCGGGCACGCCGAGATCACGCAGGTAGTCCCGGAGAGCAGCGGCGACGGTAATCAGTTGCGCAGCCTTGCGCGTGACCTCCACGATCTGTCGCCGCGGCCCAGCGTAGCGCGGGATCAGGTTGAGGTCGGTACCACGGCCGGTGACGACAAACGGGCGCCCGAACTCAGCCGCGAGATGCATTGCCGCCACCCCGTCGGGGTAGAAATAGTGGGCGTCGATAAGGTCAAAATCAAAGCCCGCGTCGCGCAGCCGCCGAACCTCGCTTCTTACCGCCCGATACATCAACCAGGGCGCGATGCGCATACCGACCTTCGGGATCACAGGATAGCGTGGATGCCACACCTCGATGCCGTGACGCTGCTCATGCAATGCGACATCGGCGAACTTGGCGTAGCTGCCAAACATCGGGCCGCGAAACGGGAACCATGGAACGGGCGCGACCACCTGTACGCTGACATCAGGAGTGAAGGCGAGCAACTGGCGCAATCGATTCTCGACAAAGATGCCGTGCGACGTCTGCTGCGCATTGGGATACAGCGAGCTGAAGGTTAGGATTTTCAAGGCAACGGCGAACCCGTTGTCGGTCGGTGGCGCACAATCCCGTAGTCTGCACTCAAAGGCCGCCCCAGGTGCTCAGGGTCCGTCGTCCACCACACCCTCTTTCTTGACCTGCATCAGGTCTGCCTTGCTGACGCCAAGCATCAGGATCGCGGTGCTGGCGACATAGATCGAGGAGTAAGTACCGATCAAGACACCGATCAACAGCGCGAAGGCGAAGCCGTGGATGATCTCGCCGCCGAGAAAGAACAGCGCCAACAAAACCAGCAGCGTGGTCATCGAGGTCACCAGGGTGCGTGACAGGGTCTCATTGAGCGAACGGTTGACGATGTCGACCGGCGTGCCCTTGCGCATCTTGCGGAAGTTCTCACGAATACGGTCGAAGACCACAATGGTGTCGTTCAGCGAGTAGCCGATAACGGCCAGAACCGCAGCCAGAACCGGCAGGTCGAACTCGATCTGCAGCAGGGCGAACAGACCGACCGTGATAACTACGTCGTGCACCAGCGCGACGACAGAACCGACCGCAAAGCGCCATTCGAAGCGCATCGCGACATACATCAGGATCGCAATCAGCGCCACCAGAACTGCCAGCGCGCCATCTTCGGTCAACTCATCACCGACCTGCGGTCCCACGAATTCAACCCGGCGCAGTTCCACCTCACTGTCGACCGCCTGCGACAGCGCCGCAAACACATCGTTGCTCAGTCGCGCACTGTCATCTCCCTCTCCGTCTCCGCCCCCAAGACGAATCAGTACGTCACGCGACGTGCCGAACTGCTGCACCGAGCTGTCGCCGTGCCCACTCTGCTCTAAGGCCGCACGCACGGCCTCGAGATCGGCGGGCTGCGCATAACCGACCTCTATCAGCGTGCCGCCGGTGAAATCGATACCGAGGTCCAGGCCTCGCACGACGATGGAACCGATCGCGACGACGATCATAACGAGCGAAACAATCGCCGCGGTCTGGCGCTTGCCCATGAAATCGATTTGTTGACCGCTCTTGAGAATTCGCATGACTGATCCTGAGGGGTTAGATCGCGAGCCTGGAGACGCGTTTGGCGCCGTAGATCAAATTGACCACTGCGCGGGTGCCAATGATGGCGGTGAACATGGACGTGAGAATCCCGATTGCCAGCGTGACCGCAAAGCCGCGCACCGGGCCGCTGCCGATCGAGAACAAAACCACTGCGGCGATGAAAGTGGTGACATTCGCATCCAGGATGGTGCTGAACGCCTTGGCATAGCCGGAGTGGATACTGGCCTGCGGAGTGCTGCCTACCCGCAGCTCTTCGCGGATCCGCTCGAATATCAGTACATTCGCGTCCACTGCCATGCCGACCGTGAGCACAATGCCGGCGATACCAGGTAAGGTAAGGGTCGCCTGGAGAATAGACAACACCGCGACGATCAGCACCAGGTTGGTGACTAGGGCCAGATTGGCGACCAGGCCGAACACCCGGTAATACGCCGCCATAAAGACCAAGACCAGGCCCAGACCGACCATCACCGAGGCAAAACCCTGGTCGATGTTGTCCTGACCCAGGCTGGGGCCGATGGTGCGCTCCTCGACGATATCGATCGGCGCAGCCAGCGCGCCAGCGCGCAGCAGCAACGCCAACTGGTGCGCCTCCTGAGGGCTGTCGAGGCCGGTGGTCTGAAAGCGCCGCCCGAAGGGTTCACGGATGGTGGCGACATTGATCACCTCCTCGATCCACTTGCGGATGGGCTTACCCTCGGCGTCACGACCAACGGTGCGTTTTTCCTTGAACACCACCGCCATGGGTTTGCCGACATTGTCGGTGGTGACGTTCCGCATGCGCCGCGCGCCCTTGCTATCGAGATTCACGTAGACCGCCGGCTGCCCAGACTGCTGATCGAAGCCGGATGAGGCGCTGGTCATTTCATCACCAGTAACGATGACCTGGCGCTTGAGCAGAATGGGTTGGCCATTGCGCTCCCGATACAACGCCGTGCCTGGCGGCACGCGGCCGCTGCTTTCAGCCTCGAACGCCTGTGCGATATCACCGTGCGCGAGACGGTACTCGAGCGTTGCCGTGGCGCCCAGCAGGTCCTTTACCTTGCCTGGGTCTTGCACGCCCGGCAGCTCGACCACGATACGTCGCTCGCCCTGCTGCTGGATGATCGGTTCTGCCACACCCAGCGCATTCACTCGGTTGCGCAGTGTCGTGATGTTTTGTTCCAGCGCCAGACGGCGCGCCGAACGCTCTTCGGAGGCCGGCATGAATACGCGCACGTAGTAATCGTCACCTTCGGCGCGCACGCTAACAGCGAGTTCGCGGTACTCGGCACCGAGCTCCTTCTCGGCGCGGTCACGCAATTCTGGGTCGTTGAAGCGAACGTCGACGCCGTTACCCGACTCTTTCACCGTGACATAGCGGATACGCTCTTCGCGCAGCGTGGTGCGTACGTTGCCGGCAATCCGCTCGACGGCGTTCTGCATGGCCGCCTCCATATCGACGTCGATAAGCACGTGGATGCCGCCGCGCAAGTCGAGACCCAGGTTCATCGGTTGTCCACCAATCGCGGAGAGCCACGCAGGCACGTCCGGCGACAGCGTTAGCGCATGGGTGAACTGCGGCGGCAGCGCCTTGGCCACCGCGTCTTGCCCGGCCAGTTGATCCTCTGGCGTGCGGAAGCGGATCTGGAGGCGGTCGGGTTTGAGCTCCGAGGACTTGATATCGATCTGCGCACGCTCAAGTGCAGCAAGCAGATTCTGTTGCAGGGTCTCTCCGACCTGCTCGCCCCGTGCGCCAGTCACCTCGATCACCGGATCTTGCGGGTAGATATTGGGCAGGGCGAATAGCAGGCCCGCCAGTAGCAAAAACGCCACCAGTAGGTTCTTCCACAGCGGATATTGGTTAAGCATGATTCAAGTGCAGCTAAGTTGGAGGCGGCCACTTCGAGACATGGCCGGCGGGAAGGTTACAGCTCTTTCAGGCTGCCCTTAGGCATAACGGCCTCGACCGAGGTCTTGCGCACCGTGACCACGACGTTGTCGGCGACTTCGACCTTCATGAAGTTGTCGCCGAGCTCGATAACCTTGCCCATCATGCCGCCCATGGTCTGGATCTCGTCACCCTTCTTCAGCCCCCCGACCATCGCCTTGTGTTCTTTTTGACGCTTGACCTGCGGCCGGATCAGGAAGAAATACATAATGACGAACATCCCGATAAGGAAGATGATCGACATCCCCCCGTCGCCACCCGGTACGGGACTCTGTGCCATTGCGTCAGAAATAAAGAAATTCATCGTTCGCTCCAGTGGGTCAAAACCTCGGCCGGCCTCGCTTGGCTAGCCCAAAGGTCGCCGATTATGCCATAGCTCAGACAGGGGCAGGCAAACTGCGCCTCGCATAGAAATCCGCGCGGAAGCGCTCGAACCGGCCTGTCTGGATCGCCGCACGGATGTCGCGCATATGGGTCTGATAGTAATGGAGGTTGTGTATGCTGTTCAGTCGCGCACCCAGGATCTCGTTGCAACGGAAGAGGTGGCGCAGATAGGCCCGGCTGAAATTGCGACATGTATAGCAGCCACAGGCCGCATCCAGGGGCCGCGTGTCGCGTGCGTGCGCGGCATTTCGGATACGCACGACGCCATCGTGGGTGAAGAGATGCCCATTGCGGGCATTGCGTGTCGGCATCACACAATCGAACATGTCGATACCGCGCCGCACGGCTTCGACGATATCCTGGGGTGTTCCAACCCCCATCAGATAACGCGCGCAGTCGGCGGGCAGGCGGTCGCTGAGAAAGTCCAGCACCCGCCAGCGGTCGGCCGGCGGCTCTCCGACCGACAGCCCGCCAACTGCGTAGCCGTCGAATCCGATCTCCTGCAGCCCGGCCAGCGATCGCTCCCGCAGTTCGTTGAATACGCCACCTTGGACGATTCCGAATAGCGCATTGGGGTTGCCGGTATGCGCGGCCTTACTGCGCGCCGCCCAGCGCAGTGACAGCGTCATGGAATCGTGCGCCGCCTGCGGCGTCGCCGGATAGGGTGTGCAATCATCGAAGATCATCACGATATCCGAGCCCAGTACGCGCTGGATCTGCATCGATTCCTCGGGTCCTATGAAGACCTTGGCACCGTCCACCGGCGACCGAAAATGCACCCCTCGCTCCGTTATCCTGCGCATCTCGCCCAGTGAGTAGACCTGAAAACCGCCGGAGTCGGTCAGGATGGGCCGCTCCCAATGCGTGAAATCATGCAGATCGCCATGCGCGGCAATGATCTCAGTGCCAGGACGCAGCCACAGGTGAAAGGTGTTGCCAAGGATGATCTCGACCCCCATCGCCTGCAGCTCTTCGGGGGTCATCGCCTTGACCGTGCCGTAGGTGCCGACCGGCATGAAGGCCGGCGTCTCGATGTCGCCACGCGCAAGACGCAGCCGACCCCGCCGGGTGGACTGGTCTCGGCCCAACAGCTCAAAAATCAAACGATACCCCGATAAACAAGATCAATGCTTGACGCCGATTAATTAATATTAGAGAATTCCAATGTACTGATCATTCAGTGCACTCCTCCATCCTCCTTTGGTGGAACTTAGGCGCGGCACCCCCTGCCGCGCCTTTCTTTAACGCCCACGCTCCAGCAGCATGGCATCGCCGTAGCTGAAGAAGCGATACTGCTGCTGCACTGCATGGCGGTAGGCGGCCATCGTCGATTGGTAGCCGGCAAAGGCACATACCAGCATCAAGAGCGTCGACTGCGGCAGATGAAAGTTGGTGAGCAGCATGTCGACCACCCGAAACCGATACCCGGGACGAATGAACAGCGCCGTCTCACCGCGGTAAGGAGCCAGCATCCCCTCGCGCGCCGCCGTTTCCAGGCTGCGTACGCTGGTCGTGCCGACCGCCACCACGCGCCCGCCGGCGGCATGCGTCTCCTGCACCGCGCTCACCGTTGCCTCGACCACCTCCAGCCACTCGCTGTGCATCTGGTGCGCATCTAGCTCGCTTACCCGTACCGGTTGAAAGGTCCCGGCACCCACATGCAGCGTGACGCGCGCGGTCTTTACGCCGAGCCGATCGAGGCGATTCAACATGCCCTGTTCGAAATGCAGACCGGCGGTTGGCGCAGCGACCGAACCGGGCCGGTCGGCGTAGACGGTCTGGTATCGCTCGGCATCCTGCGGCGTGTCGGTCCGCTGGATGTACGGCGGCAATGGCATATGGCCATAAGCGGCCATCAGTGCGGCGAAATCAGTGCCCTGCGACCGCAGACGGAAGAGTTCTCCCTCCCGGCCTTCCATCGATAACCAGGTGTCTGCAATCCGGATGCGACTTCCCGGCTTGGGCGACTTGCTGGCTCGGACATGCGCCAGCGCAGAATCCGCGGCCAGCAGGCGCTCGATCAGGACCTCCACCTGACCACCGGTCTCCTTCGCGCCGAGCAAGCGGGCACGCATCACCCGGGTGTCATTGAACACCACCAGATCGCCGCGACGCAGCAGGCTAGGCAGGTCCGAAAAGTGCAGGTCCCGCGGATCACCGTCGGCCGGCAGGTACAGCAGGCGGCTGTCACCGCGCCGCGTACTGGGCCGTTGGGCAATGAGCCGCTCCGGCAGGTCATAGTGAAAATCGCTCAGCTGCATTGGCGCGCGATGGTAGCACACCCGTTTGCCGCTGCCGCGGATGCCGCTATACTCCGCGATTCGCTGCCGGGGTGGTGGAATTGGTAGACACAGGGGACTCAAAATCCCCCGCTGGCAACAGCTTGTCGGTTCGAGTCCGACCCTCGGTACCATATTGAAAACAATGCGTTAGAAAACTCCCCCACTCTCGCCACCCTCGTAATTTCGGATTTGGTTCAAATTTGGTCCAGTTCGACGCAACACGACCCAGTTTCTTAGTTCTCCGCACTGAAGTTCGCCTGGGAGACAACCGTCCACAAGGCACAGATCACAAATTTCACCTTTCACGATCGTAGGCATTCAGCCGCATCGGAGTTAGCAATGAACGGCGCCAGCCTTCACGAGATCGCGGCAGTTCTTGGTCACCGGACCTTGGCGATGGTGCAGCGATACGCGCACCTGTCGGAGCAACACACAGAAATGGACCCCGGAAATTGGACAGCGCGATAAGTGCATCCTCGGGTCATGCCGCCAGCTTGGCAGCGTTTTCGTAGTACACGCTGTCCGGCGTGCGCCGGTGCTTTATCTGACACACCAGGGTCGACACACGCCCGATGTGCCGTGTGATGTGTTCTTTGAACCAGCCAAGTGGAAAGCGTTGTGCACTTAGTCATGATCAAAGCCCGACGCCGCCCGAGCAACCGCCGACGCTGGGAGTCGCGACGCGGATGGTGGCCAAGATCGGGGACTTTCTCGGCCGCCGTGCCGATGGCGACCCCGGTGCTACCGTGCTATGGCGCGGACTCGACAAACTGGCTTTTATCACCGATACCTTTCGTATTTTTCATCCGATATTGACAACGGTGCCGTAGGCTGTTGGCACGGTTACGCCGCCAATTCACCGCTCGTCATGTGCTAAAGACTCGATGCGGTACTGCGCTCGGTGGGCGTCACCTTCAATCCTTTGTCATCCGCGCCGCTCAGCGATTTCTTTCGCCCGCCAAGGCGGCCCGCTCCCAAAACACTAAATACCCGATGACTCGATGATATCCGCCACATCGGCTTTGTTTCGCGCATGAGAGTTCCAAGCGACCTCTCCGATACCGCTATCCTTTCAAAAAAACGGTGTCTTGTGCGGGTAATAGTCAGGTTTATACCCCAGCATCATTCGGGCGATCTCTATCGATAATGGATTCCAAGCGGCGCTCAACCTGTTGTTCGAAGATCTTATATTCTTCAGGGCTCATGAAGCGACTGGCTGAGTGCATTGCGTTTTCTGCTAAGTTGATATGCAATCTCGCGCCTTCGGTATTTCCCTCTCTCGCCAGAATTAAGGAGATATTGATGTGTTCCATGGTGTTGCTTTGAAGCTGCTCATTCATGCGGGGCAGTAGTCGACTTGCTGCATTTCGCTTATTGTGCTCGGCAATTTGACTAGACACTTCCGCCGTTACAGGTGCACCTCTTTGTAGATTGGGGTCGGCTACTGGAGCTTGTGTTATCGTGCGAGATTTGGTGTCCGGTTGTTTATCTGCTGAGATCTTTTCAACATGGCTTCGAAGCTTTTTCCCTATGTCGTAGCTGCCTTTGGCATCCCCCATCGCCGAACCATGGATCTGCGTATGGCGTAGTCGGGAGGAAATCATGATGACTAACTGATGAAGTGAATCCATCAAACCACGGAGCGATCCATGGGATCTGGAGGGCGGGGAAGAAGTCTGGCCAGAGACGTTTTGTTTGTCCATTATATCCCCCAGGGAGCTGTCTAGGGTTGTACTGAAAACGCTATTCTGCGAACTCGATGCGGCTATTTGTTCAGCATAGTCGGAAACCCGGGACACTGACATTACATTTACTGATAACAGCACCGAAGCCCGGCAGGCCAATAGTGCCCGTTTGGTTGGGTTAGCGGGGGTATGGCCTCTCAGAGCCGAGCATATTGCTGTTCATTGGGCCGAAGACAGCCAACAAGAGACATTCCCCGCCCGGGTTGCCGACTGTCAGAATTTCTTCCACTTGAAATTCCCGGAATGGGTGCGCCCGGCCACATGCGGCCGATCGCTACCATCGGGTTTCGCCGAGAATGTGGGTCAGAAAGAGAAAGTATCGAGGTGTGTGTGAAACGCATTGTCAAATCCAGTTCTGAAGGACTGACTATCGAAGTCTCAGAGATTTCGGGGCAACAGGAGCAACTGCTTGCAGAGTTCCGGGCGTGTGAAGAAGGTCGCTGCTCTTGTCCAACGAACGAATATGAAAAACTCGACTCGCTGAACATCGAGGCGGCGGGCGGAAAAGTTCGTCTGAGCCTTAAGGCGAAATCAGGGCAGGTACTTGATGGCAGCGAAATTCAGAAGTGCCTGGATCATACCGGGAAGAAACTCGATCCAGGCAGCTGATGCACTTCAATGGCTCGATCTGCGGCCATGAACAGTCCTTCGTCAACAGGTTGCCAATGCCGGCTTCATCCGCAACTCGGACGGTTGTCTTTGGCTGGGGGATTGCCTGCGGCCCTTTCGGGACACAGGCCGCAGGAAGGCCGACTTTCAAGGGCTACTGACTAGCAGGTTGCGGTTCTGCACGCACTGCACGTCTTTTTCCACTTTCGCGCACCAAAAGCCAGAAGATGTAGCCATGCGATACGAGTAACGGCGGGACAAACAATGCTGGAATCCAGAACGCCGCCCCGAGGGCACCATCGGGCGTATACATGATGCCTCGCGCCACGGCATTGAGCAGGTCAGCCAGTCCCCATACATTGAAAATCCAGACGACTGTCAGGGCCACGGAACGGGACAGCCGCAATGCCGCCAACGCAGCAAACGCTAGAGCTGCGGCGACGAGGTCGCCGTACGCCGCCGATATGGCAAAGCGGGGGTCAAGGGGGGTAGCCGTGACGCCCGGAATCAGAAACATCAAGCCGATGTAACGGAAGCAGTGCAGCAGAAGCATCGGCCGCAGGGCATCGGCGAATGGTTGCGCGCGCAGCACGGGGTGAACGTACCAGACGAGGATCAGAACCCAGGTTATAACCGCGATCGTCATGCTCACGGGCAGTACCAGATCAATCGGCATGGCAAACCTCCATTAGTCACTTGTATTTGGCAAGTAATAGCGTAGTTCTGACACTTGTAAAACGCAAGTGACTTGGCTAATCTCCCGTCATGAGCAAGCAGAAACTGGCAGATGGGCTTCCGTCGCGTCGCTCCGACTGTCCCATCGCTGCCGCGTTGGACCTCGTCGGCGATAAGTGGTCATTGTTGCTGATTCGCGACATTGGCCTGTTAGACAAGCACCGCAACAAAGACTTTCAGTCCGCTTCGGAGGCGATTCCATCAAATATCCTCGCCGATCGACTGAAACGCATGACCGCCTATGGTCTGCTAGAAAAACGGCCCTATCAGGATCGCCCACCGCGCTACGAATACCATCTCACGCGGCAGGGCAGGGAACTGTTGCCCGTACTGCGCAAACTCGCGTTGTGGTCTGAAAAAAACCTAGCCGGCGTCAAGATCCCACGCGCCGCCAAAGCGCCTACCCAGGACCGTGACGTGGACTGAGTTGCCGAACAGCGGTCGTCTATCGCCCTTGGTTTGCGCTCAAGCTATCACGTAGATCTGCATCGGCCCTGCCCATGAATCATTTGACACAAAACTTTACGCTGGAGTGCGGTCGCTGCGCCGAGAAATGATCGCTTTGTGTTGTCTGTGGACCCATGCCCGAGCAATTCTCTCAGGCTCTTTCGCAGCGGCGGCTAAGGACAGCGGTCAGCCATGAACGGACACAAGCCGGGACGCCGATTCAACCGCCAGGATGGGCTGCACGTCCTGGTTGGCCAATTGGCGCTCCTGCCCAATTCTGGACATATGGATCGGAATTCTCTCGGCACTGAACAAAAAGAAAACGCAAACAAACCCATTGCGGGGTGCGCTATCACAACTTGCTAGGCAGCCAGAAAAAATAATCAGAAGTAGCGGTGCCCCGGCGACCTGTAAGAGATCTCTGCAAACCCTGGATAAGAAAGAAGGCGAAAAATTTTTGCCGTCCATGCGGTCTTCTCTACTGAAGCCGGATGAACACTTGCTTTCGGCCAAACGCCAGCGACGTCGTCGGCCCTGTTTGCTGGTATCTCCGGCTCCATAGCAAAACAAACCGTATCTGAACAGGAGAGTAAAATGCAAACTGTAATCAAAAATGGCCTGCTGAGCTTGACCCTGGGGATGGTGACCGCTGCACCAGCCGCCTTTGGGGATACCTTTTCCGGAAAGATCAACGGTCACGAATGCGCGCATGCGGGGGTGACATGCCCCGTTGATCGACTGGATCCGCACATTGCCCTTGAAAGGGACTTTGTCCTGCAAAAGTCCGACGGGAACTACATGTTCATGCCGAACGTCCCGCGGGACGTCAAGGTCCGCTACGCGCTGAGCACTGCCGAAGTGAAGGGTGACCTGAACAGCAGGTATCAGTCCATCGACGTTGATGAATTCCGGGTCGGGGGCAAAGTTGTCTGGTCGAAAGCGATGGCGAAGGCAGAGTTTGCGAACTTTTATTCGGAATCCCCGATTCCTGGCCGTTGATAACGTGGAACGATGACGGACGGGCTCTTGCAGCCCGCCCGATTTTCGGTGGTAGCCATGAACCGATTCATTGCAGTCTGCACCGGCATTTTTCTTATCTGGGTTTCACAGGCATTCGCTGTACCCGTCGGGCTCCATGTGTATGCCGCGCCTCAACCGGCGCCGGTACTCGAGGTGGCTGACCGGGCAAACAAGGTCCATCGAATAGAAGATTATCGGGGCCGGGTGGTAGTAGTGAATTTCTGGGCTTCGTGGTGCGCGCCATGCAAGAAGGAACTGCCTTCTTTGCTGGCGATGAATAAGACGTACAGTGATGCGGGGTTGGTTGTACTGGCAGTCTCTCTTGATGATTCGTGGGAGGCGGTGTCCGCTGGGCTGGGTCAGCACGAGTCGGCATTTGTCAGCCTGCTTGACATGAAGCAAGACGCGTCGGTCCGCTGGGGAGCGATTGGGGTGCCGACAGCGTTCGTTCTCGATAAGAAGGGTCGTATCAGACTGAGAATTGTAGGCGGCTATGATTGGGATGATGCGGATTTGCGAAGCCGAATCGAGGATCTTCTTGAACAAGATACGAAACGACCCTGAGTTCCGCTTGGCGTTGGTGGATTGCCGACCCATATCCGAGTGAATCGATCAGGTTTTCGGTTGGGATGGCGTTCTTAAAGAAATCTTTTACAGGGACTTTGTCTCCGCAGACGCCCTGGTATCTTTGCTATCAGACTGTCGGCGCCTAAACAAAGGGATCTCCCGCCGAGGTCACCCTCGCTGAATAAGGGCCACGATATATGTTCAGCACCACCATCGAGTCCGCGAGGAAATCCACGAACCGACGCATTTCACCGTGCTGGTTGGGAAGACTGAAATCAGGCATACGGTCTCCGACACGCAGCGCGCGATTCTCGATGCAGGTATCCTTCAGCTCGGCCGTAGCCCGGGCCATGGTGGCTAGTGGGCCATGCGGGAAGTTCGGTAACCCACAGCCAGTCCACAAGCCGGGTTGGCAAGGCACGCGAGCGCAGGACTGGCCGTCGCCAATTCCAGCGAGCGTAACGCGGTCAACGTGGCTTGTGGGCTGGCCCGGAGGGAGCGTCGCTGATGAGCCAATGTGGCGTTGCACACCTTGAAAAGGGCCTGCCATTCCCTGCGGCGTGCGCCTTACCTTGGCTCATCAGCGGCGCTCTGTGAGTAACCGAACTTCCCGCATGGCCCACTAGTGCCTCGGCAGGCATTTCTTCTTTCTTGGCGGCGTTGTACTCGTCGATGGCGGATTGGAGTCAATGCCCTGTTCCTGCTACAGCGCATCGACATCCATCAGGGTCTCTTGTGGATCGAGATCGACCACGGATACCTTGATTCTGGCCACGCGCAGCCATACCGCCAGACTGGATATCGCCTTACTCTTATCGGTTCCACTCTTGAGGCTTCGAACAGCAATTATCATTCTGATTGCCCGGCCCGTCCCTAAGACTGGAGGCTCTCCCCGCGTTCTCGGTTTTTTTCGGAATCCTAGCAGTTGAATTGCCCGACCGGCGAATGAGCGGAGCGGCCGCGTATCACTTCCGGTCGCCAGAGACGATGTCTTCAATCCAGGAGAGCGTCGCGGCCGCCTTCGGGAACCCGGCTGTGGCGATCAGCAGCAAAGCGACCTGGCGCAGCGCTTCGGGCGCTACACCTTCGGCCAGGGCGCGTCGGACATGTGAGTGCACTGCACCCTCCGATCCGACCGCAGCGGCCACGGCGAGTTTGATCAGGCGCAGCGTCTGGCTGTCCAGGGGACCGGCCTCGGCACACGCCTTACCCAGCAGCTCATAGGCCCGCCAGACGTCCGGATGCTGTTCTGCGATACGCCGAGCCCCGTGGGGAAGTTGCTCATTGGTCATCTGCATTCACCTCTCTGCAATCGTTGTGTTGGACGGCTCATAATGCGAAGAACCATAGACCACTTTACGCCTGAATAACACGCGGCCTCTCGCCGCCCTCGCAACGAAACGCGGTGAGATAAGCGGACTGGAAATTCTCTCGACGGACGATATGCGGGCTCGGGTCTTTTTCGCTGTCGTCGAGACCCGACCTTTTCATCGTGCATGCAGGATCAGACAATCGCAAATCCGCTACACTGATTTCCAACGTCAGCACGATAGCCACCAGATCCACCACCAATGAAAAGCACTCTCTCACCGCTGGCCCTGCAGCTCTGCTGCGAACGTCCGGCGACCGCCAACGCACGCGGTTGGGTTAGCCGTGACATCTAGCCGCCTCCCCGCCGTACTTACGCGGCTGTCCGCACAGCACGATGTGCCCGTCAACGCGGTCACTTTTGAATCCCACGGTGTCACGCTGGTGTTGGCAGACGGCCCCGAGGCCCTGGCCGTGGCGAGGCGGCTGGCCGCCGACCATCCGGTCATCCTGGTAGCACCGCAGACGACAATCCAGCAGGCGACCGCGGGCACGGATCACATCGATCTCCGGGTGGCGCAGGGCCGGGTCGAGGCGCTCCAGGGTTGGCTGGGGAACTTTCGGGCAGACGTGATGATGAACGACGCCGCTGCGGCAGCATCTCTCCAGTTGGCGGACAAAGGTGTGACTTTCGACCTGGTCTTGGATCTTTCGGCCACGCCAGTCATCCAGCAATCGGTCCGGCCGCTGGGTTACTTCGCCGCCCGTGAGCCTGAGTCCATCGCGCGTGCGGAGGACGCTGTCAGACAGCTGGTCGGCCGCTTTGCCAAAGCGCGTTTCTTCGATTATGCGGTGGAGCTTTGCGTCCATCAGGCGTTTGGCCATTCGGGCTGCTCGAGGTGTCTCGATGTCTGTGGCGCCAATGCAATCAGCTCCAGCGGCGCTCAGATCGCGGTGGAACCGCATCTGTGCCAGGGCTGCGCCGCCTGCTCGCTCGCCTGCCCAACCGGCGCCCTCAGCTTCGCATCACCCACCCGGGCGGAACTGCTGCACGGCATAGAACAGGCCATCGAGAGGTCAAGCGAGCGGCACCCGATACTCGTCATACACACGCCAGGTGCAACAGACGCGGTGCGCGACCAGGGCGGCTGCGCTGCCCTTGCCGTGAATCCGCTGGCCGCTTTCGGCGAGGAACTCTGGCTGGCGGCACTCGCCTTGGGCGCCCGCCAGGTCGTGTTGCTGGACACAGCGCCTATGCCGGTCGAAAGCCAGCGCCTCATCGAGGAACGCATACGAATCGCCCAGATCCTGTTCCGCGCCATGGGGTGCGATGACAACGCCCTAGCCATGGCGACCGGCCTAGGTGAACTCGCACGGCTGGTCGGCCAAGCAAGACAGCCTGTGACGAACGAAGCGGCACAAGGAGCCATACCCGGCCGACACAAGCGGGTGCTGCTGATGCAGAGCGTGGACAAGATCGAGCCTGATGCCGACTTGCCGACGGTGGAACTACCGACCGGCGCGACGATCGGCGAGATTACGGTTGACGCTGAGCTATGTACGCTGTGCTCTTCGTGTGCGCGACTCTGCCCTACCGGTGCCATCACTTTTGTCGATCGCCCCACCGCGCGACTGCAGTTCTTCGAAGCCTCTTGCGTACAGTGCGGGATCTGCCAACGCGGATGCCCCGAACAGGCCATTGCACTACACCCACGCTTTGCCCCGAAGGCTGTTCGCGCGACATGGCGTGTCATCAGCGAAGACCCGCTGGCGCCATGTATCGAGTGCGGTCAGCCGTTCATACCGGGAAAGCTACTGATATCGCTGCTGCGCAAAGCGGAGGAAGACCTCGGGCTTCAGCCGGAACAGATCGAGCAGATGCGGCGATGCCCGGAATGTCGCCATCGCCGGCCGGGGTGAAGTCCCCGATAGGGTCGAGATTCACGACAGCGGCGCGCTGCCTGCTGCGCTGTGTCCCAGGTGCCGGGCTTCGCGGTCGCAGAATGCCTGGGTGAGTCCGGCGAGTCCCGCGTAAAACGGCGAGTGAGATCCTGCCTCGCCCACCGCCGCCGCAAGGCTCGGCAGCCAGTGGCCGAGATGCTGGCGCCAAAAGCGTTCCTGTCGTTCGCGCCAGAGTCGATCGTCCTCGGTAGCCTCCTGAAAGGCGAGAAAGTACATGAACTCCAGCTCGTGCGTGACGTGATCGGGCGCATCAGTGGGGCCTCCGCCCGGGGCCAGGCCGGCTTCCGCATAGGCCTCGGCGGCATAGCGGCTATGGGGACCCATCAATCGCTGCTCCGGGTCCAGATAGGACGACGCCCACGGCGCCGCCTGGATCTCGAAGGGTCCGAGGAACAGCCTGGCATGATCCACTGACAGTGCGCGTTTGTCTTCCGCGCTGTCGAGCATCTGCCCGATCAACGCCGAAGCGTCCCCGTCGGTGGCTGCGAACGTCTTGTGCAGCAGATCCTCGAATGCATCCGGCCAATCGTCCGGGCGACCGAAGGCGCGAGCGAGGACGTAGTAGGCATTGGCCCGGGCCGCGGCCGACCTATCGATCTGTGCGAGGTCATCTGCCTCGGATCCGTCCTCTCGCACTTAGAAGTCCCGGATGTAGAAAACGCGTGGTTTCGTGCCTTTCTCCTTCTGCAGCACGCGCGGTGCATGCTTGGCCAGGGCCTGCCGCGGCGCGCTTTCCGGATCATTCAGGTCACCGAAGATGCGCGCCTCCGTGGGACAGGATTCGACACACCAGGGCAATTCGCCTTGGGCGAGCCGGTGGTCGCAGAAGGTACATTTTTCCACGATACCCTGCGCCCGAACGCCCGGGTAGGTCGTGGCCCGTGCAGGATTGTAGTAGGGGATTGGCACGCCGGTCCGCAAGGCGACTTCCTGACCGGTCGAGGTACATTCGGGTATCGCGGGGGCGTTGTCGTTGTCAAACTGGCTGAACGGTGCCTGATCGTTGAAATAGATCACGCCATAAGGGCAGGCCAGCTGGCACAAGCGACACCCGATGCATTTGTCGGCATCGTGCAGGGTCAGGCCATCCGCCGACTTGTACATCGCCGTCGTGGGGCAGTTATGGACGCACGGCGCGTTTTCGCAGTGATTGCACAGCGTCGGTATGTACCGGTAGCGCACGTTGGGAAAGGTTCCCGTGGTCTCCAGGATATGGTTCGACCAGTGGAACTCGTATGGTACGTTGTTCTCGCTCTTACAGGCGATGTCGCAGGCGGCACACCCGACGCAACGGTGAAGATCAATCACCATGCCATATCGTTTTGCGGTCATGTCTTTGTCTCCGTTGGCGGTGGGCTTCAGGCCCTTACGACCTTGACTCGGGCGCAGCCGCCATGGCGCGCCGTCGATCCGCTCAATCTTTCATACTCGGCCGGCAGGATGACGTTGTTGTTGCCGCCCCTCGGCATGCGTCTCTTGAAATCGAGTGCGGCCACCCGGCCATAGGCCCAATGCCCCTGCCCGTAGCACTTGGCGACGGTGCCCGGTCGCACGCCCTCCCACAGTTTGAGCCGGACCGTCATCTCGCCGGTTTGCGACACCACCCGAACCATCTCGCGATCGTTGAGTCCCAGCCGCGTGGCATCGACCGGGTTCATCTTCAGCACGTCGTCCCAGTTTTCGTCGCCCGGGTCGGCGTTCTTGTGCGCCTGGTACCAGGTGCAGTTGGCCGAGCGTCCTTCCCGATTGAGCCGGCTTCGGTGCTCGAAGAACACCAGCGGAAACTCCTTCTCATCGCCCCACCGCCGCGCGGGCTCGAAGTGCGGGACGAAGGCGGCTTCACCGCTGGCGGTGTAGTTGGTCGCGGCCAGCACTTCGTCGATGGTGACACTGTGCTTTTCGGCGTGCTTGCCGAGCGCCTCCTTCAAGGTCTCGCTGTAAAATTCGAACTTGCCGGTAACGGTCTTGAACTTGCCCCAGTGGCTGCGGTACTCATAACGCTTGGAGTTCCACACGCCCTTGTCTACGAAGTCCTGCCAGCCGGCAAGGCGATCGCCGTACTTGCCGTAGTCCTTGTGACCGCTGTCCCAGCAAGGCCGGGTGAACATCTTGAGGGCGGTCAGGGTGAATTCTTCGCTGTTGGTCGGGTGCGCGCCCGTCTCGGGATCGGCATATGCCTCCTTGAAGTAGCGCTGCATGTTATCGAAACCGCGTTCCGCGAGTTTTTCAGCCAGCAACCAGGGGACCTCGGTTTCGTCCTGGCGCACGTCCCAGATCGGTTCAACGAGCCGCTGTGTCAGGCTGGCATAGCCGTGCAGGTTCTGCTTCGACTTGAGAAAACTCCACTTCTCGAACAGCTGTTGTGCCGCGGGCAGCACCACATCCGCATAGTGTGTTGTTTCCGAGGCGTTCACCGTGATGTGCGCCAGGAACGGGAGTTTTGTCAGGGCCCGTTCCCAGCGGTCGCTATCGGAGCACGAGAACGCGAAATTTGCCCAATAGGCGATCGCCACCTTGATCTCGTAGGGGTCTTCATCGAGGATCGCATCCGCCGCATTGTTGGTCACGACGCCGCCGCCACTCTTGCCCTTGTTGAGTGCTGGAAACGTCAGCGTGCCGCGCTGGTCCATCTTCGGCTTCTTCGACAGCTTCTTCGCGAGCTCGTCCTGATAGTCTTCGTAGCTCGGCGGCTTCTCCGCGGGTACCTTGGTCTTCTGCACCACCCCGCCCATGCTGTCGGTCGAACCGACGAGACCGTTCAGGGCGTGCGCGGCCATCGCCGCGTAGCCGCCGCGCGCCTGCATCGAGGCGCCCGGTGACACCCAGCTGATCGCCGCCGGTGCCGCGCGGCCGAAGCCGATCGCGACCCGTCGGATCTGCTCGGCCGGGATGCCGCATCGTTCGGCCGCCCATTCGGGTGTGCGATCTTTCAGCTCGATGTTCCACCAGCGCACCAGACCGTAAGTGTGGACCTCGCCGAAGCTCTCCTCCGGCACCTCGGCACCGGCCTGGAAAAGGTTCTCGCCGTCCACGAAGTCGCCGACGAACTCGCGGCTCCACAGGCCCGCTGTCAGGATCACGTGCGCCATCGCGACCGCCAGCGCGGCGTCCTCACCCGGAATCACCGGCAGCCACTCGTGGGCCTTGGCGGCAGTCGCCGACAAGCGCGGATCGACCACCGAGATGGTGGCCTGATCCCCCACCTGCCCCCAGATATTCATCGCGTGCGGCACCTGCCGATTCGAGGACACCGGATCGGCGCCCCAGCAGAGCACGTAGCGGGTGTGTTCCAGATCGTAGTCGCGGTAGTCCCAATAGCCCTCCGTGAAAAACGCACCAAACTTCTCGGCCTCGGCGCAGATTGCCGAATGGCTGATACCGTTGGGCGAACCGAACACCTTGGGCATGGCCGAATAGATCACGTCCCGCAGGTAGCTGTAGCGTCCTCTGAACAGCACGAACTTGTGCGTCTCCTCGTTGGCACGCAGCTCCATCATCTTGTCGGCGATAATGCCCAGCGCCTCGTCCCACGAGATGGGTACGAATCCGGGATCCTCATCACGCCCCTTGCGCGGGTTGGTCCGCTTCATCGGTACCTTGATGCGGTCTGGATCATAGAGCTGTTGCAGCGCCAGGTGCGGACGCGGGCAGATGTTGCCGTGATTGGCCTTGGAATGCGGATTACCCCGAATCTTCACCGCGCGACCATCGACCACCTGCACCTGGACGGGACACCAGCTGGTGCAGCCCTGGCAGGTGGACGCCAACCATTGACCGGCAATATCCCCCGGCTGGGCGTTAGCCTCGCGTGCAAAGAAGCTCAAAATGGGGCTGCCCGCCCCTGAGGCGACGAGTCCGAACCCGAGGCCGCCCGCGCCCTTCAGGAAGGCACGCCGCGAAACGCTCAGCTCCGGTGCCTGTTGATCGAAATCGCTAGCCATGTCGGTGGCTCCTTTAGTCTCAGAAAACGGAAATCGGCAGGGAAACCTGACCACCCATGACGACCGCATAGCGGATCGCGAAGCCACCGACAAGGACGAGCAGGCTGGCCAGGCCGATCGCCGAAAGCGTCAGTGCCGGCTTGCTGACAGGCGCGTTGCCGAAGAACCAGGCAATCAGTACCAGCGGCACGACAAGACCCAAACCGATACCGGCGAGCAACAGTAGCGGGCCATAGGCCGACCAAGCGGCTGCCAGTGCCTGAGCGCTTTCGAGCGAGCCAAAAGAGAGGTCGACCCACCAGAAGAAGAAATTCGCCAGCATCAGGGCCAAGGCAAGCAGCAATACGGTACGCACAGGTCGCAGACCATCGACGTAGCCAGTCAGTTCGCCCTCCTCATCCGAGCGCCCGGCGACAGTCATTCTTAGCAGGTGCGCAACGAGCGCCCCGGCAACACCGGTGGTCGTGAACGCCAGGACCGCCATCAAGACCATCGAACCCGAGGCCCAGATCGGATGCGACGTCAGCACCGCCAGCAGCAGCCCGTGGTAGACACCAACGAGCAGTGCCAGCGCACCGACCAGCAAACCCAGCCTGTCGCGCGCCGCATTGGGCGCCCGGTCCAGCCATTGCCAGGCATGGATCAATCCCAGGGCGACCAATGCCGACTGAATCAGAAATCCCCACCACATCAGCGAGCTAGGTGCGAGATTGATCGCCATCTGGTAGACGTTGGTTTTGTTGCCGACCTTCCAGAACAGGAACGCCAGCCCGAGCATGACTAGGAACGGGGCGATGATCGCAGCCGTCTGGGCGAGCCGCTGATAGCGTTGCTCGCCGAATCTCGACAGCAGGATGGCGAACAGGAACGCGCCGACGCCGACGCCACCAGCGAACAGATCGACCGCGACGCGCCAGTCCCAGATAGGTCCTGATTGGATGCTGTAGAAAACGTTGGGGTCCATCGCGGTCTCCTCGCTTCAGGGAGAATCCAACGCAGCGGACAATCCCGCTGGGTCATTATGATGACGCAAGATGCGACGAGCAGACTGCAACTGTCACCGGGACGTTATCGAAGACGGGCGCCCGACGGAGCACCGCGCTGTGTCTGAACCGCCCCCGCGCTCTTGCCTATCCCGCCGCGCTAAGGGAATTAAGGTTGCTTTTCGCGTTAATGGCTACAAACAAGAAACAGTCGAATTGATTTGAATCAGAATTGAATCGAAAACCTGACAGGGGCACGGGTCGCCAGGCGACGAATACCTCGAGCGCTGCGACGCAGATCAATTAGCGAATAATCGAATGGTTATGAAGAGTTCGGCGTCGATGGTCGCGGTCCGTTTCTTGGCCATGCGGGCTGCCTCAGAACCGAAAAAAGAACTCGCGATAAAGGAGTTCGACGAAATCATATGCAGAGATCACGAATGCAAAAGTAAGCCAGACTTTCGTTATTTTTCCGACACGCGATTCGCTCCAGGACCGTAGCCGTGCGCTCAGAAGCAACAGCGGCCACCACCACGCCGCGACGATGGGAATGGTCGGTATGTCGGGCTCGTGCGGCCGCGGGTTAGAGAGTTTCCTCAGCCCGCTGTCTCATCAACTTCCTGCTGCGGACACCGCTATGCCGCCCTCGCGACGAAGCCGTCGATACGCATGATGGCCCCGCCGATGACGTCCAGGTCCTCGATGAAGTTACCCTTTTTCGGCACGCCGATGATTGCCAGGCTGAATAGCACGATTGCCGGGACGATACTGCTGGACAGCGAGAAAAACGGGTTGGAGGGGATGTACAGCGCGACCAGGTCGGTCTGCTCCGGATTCTCGACCAGGCTGCTGCTGAAGAAGGTGGCCGACTCCCAGTCCGGCAGCGTGACCGTGAACGCGACTGTGATAGCGAGCGCGACAACCCAGAACAGCAATACGAAGCGGCCGCGCTGGACCGCAAACACCCGCATCTCGGGATAGCTCAGCTTGCCGATACCGGCGATCAGCGAGACCAGGATGTACGGCAACACCGTCATCTGCAGCAGCCCGATGAAGATCTTCCCGACGATTTCCAGCGGCTTTATCAGTTCGCCGAAGAACAATCCGGCGACTATCCCGAGCCCCAGCGAAATAAAGACCTGCGCCGACAGGCCCATTCTCGGGCCTTGTTGCGCGGGCGGTTCGACGGCCAGCGCGGCATCGTCGGCGCCCGGCGTGTTCATTCCGCGGCGGTCTCTGTGGCCGACGCCAGGCGGGTCCAGACGCGCTGGAACGAGTCGACCTGCAGCAGCGCGTCGAGGAGACCGGCCGAGACTCCCAGACCCTGGCGGTTGGCGGCCGACAGGTGGCGCCACGCGGGATTCTCCAGCAAGGCCCGCTGGGCCGCCGCCTGGGGCTTACCCTCCATCAGATGTATCTCGGCGAGGAACCACCAGCCGTAGTCGCCGGAGGGATGCATCTTCAACGCGCCGAGCATTAGGTCGCGCGCCTCGGCCACCAGCAACAATCGATTTTCGGCTGATTTCCTTGCCGCCATACCGGCGGTCACCATGGCCGATAGCACCGTGCGCACGGTCTCGTGCGCCAGAATACGCTGCCCTGTGATCGGCTGAACGCCGTCGTTGGCCAGCGTGGCGCCAATTTGTGCAAGCTCATACCCGCACGCGTCGCGTCCCCGGCGCGGCACAAAAACCGAGACTATTGGGACTTTTCCGCCCCCTGCTGCTCGCGACGCAGCGCGCCGAGCCGATTCAACACGGTCTCGGCACGCTCGATGCGCGACTGGATATCTTCGTCTTCCGGTCTCAGATCCAAGGCCGCTCGCCAGGTCGCCAATGCCGCATCCAGCTGTTCGTCCAGGTACAGCCTGTCGCCGAGTTTGACCAGCGCCTCGACCTGCGGGCTGATCATCAACGAGGCCTCCTCGCGCAGACCGTGCAGCTCCCGGTCGTCAGGCTGCAGCTCTGCGACCTGATCGAGTATGTCGAGCGCTCGACGATAATCGTTGGCCTGGATCGCGGCCCTTGCGGCCTCCAGCAGCACCCTGGCGCGCAGCTCACGTTCTTTTTTTAGACTAGAGCGGCGGCGCTCGGCCGCAAGCTGCTCACTCGCCGCCAGTTGATCCCCTACCTTGGCCAGACGCTGTTCGAGTTCCGGGGTGTTCGCCAGGTGAGAGGCCAACCGCAGGCAGCGACGAGCGAGTGCGGCGTCTGTCGAGGCGTGGTATTCGCAGCAGCGGGTCAGGTCCTCGACCTTGCCTGCGAGGATCTCCTTCGAGAAGAGCCGGCGCGAGGCCAAGACCAGGTCATCAGGTTTCGCCGCAGACAGCTTCTCGAGCAGGGCGATTTTCGCGTATTGATTTTCCGCATCCCCAACCAGGATCTGATCTTCGAGCAGGCGTTCTGTCTGCAGGCGCTGCGCCTGCAAGCGCTCGCGCGCCTCACCCAGCCGAGCGTCATCGGGGAAGCGCAGTGCGGCCGCGTCGATCACGTCCAAGGCATCTTGCCAGCGGCCACGCTCGGCAAGATCTCCCGCAATTCCGATCGCCTCATCGGCCGACGCCGGGGGCTTGATCAGGCCTCGCCCGGAAGCCGCAGCGCCTTCGTCAGTGGCAGAACGACCTTCGACCCGTGGAGGCCGCTCTTCGACAGGCGCTGGGCGATCTTCGACCATGGCGCACGCTGCGAGCAACAGCCCGCCGATCAACCCCAGCGCGGCCGTGCGGCGCGTCATTCTGCTACCGCGATCAATATGTTGTCGATTAGCTGATCGGCGTTGACTTCTCGTGCCACGGCGTCCACGTCCATCGCTCGCACACGCACATTGCCCTTGCGTCCCCGCAGCTGCGCAGGTCCCTGATGATGATAGTGCCCAGCCTCTCCGGGATGCCCGGTGGCCATCATTGCCTCGGTGACCAGCACCCCCCCCGGGTCGGCCATACTGCATAGCCGTGCGGCCACGTTCACGGTGTCACCAACAACGGTATATTGCATGCGCGCGGGGCTGCCAAGATTGCCGGCGAGCATGGGTCCGCTGCTGATGCCTACTCTTAGCATGACCGTCGGCTGATGGTGTCTGTGCCGGATCGCGTTGATCCGATGTGTCAAGCCTTGAATCAGCATCCCGCAGGTGATGGCATGCAATGCATGCAATGGGTCTTCATTGGGTACACCAAAGACGATCATGATGGCATCACCGATGAACTTGTCGACGGTGCCGCCACAACTCTCCGCCGCCAGCGCGAAATAACCGAAGTAGTCGTTCAACAGACTGGCGACCTCGGCGGGCTCGCGCGCCTCGGACAATTGGGTAAAGCCGACAATGTCACAGAACAGAACGCTGCCGTTCACGCGTTTACCGCCCAAGTCACCCTGCATACCGCCTTCGAGCACACGCTGCGCGACCTGCGGCGAGACATAGCGCGACAACGCGGCCTCGACCTCGTTCTTGCGTTGGTAGCCCTCCGCCAGATGCTGGAAGCTCTCAAGCACCTGCCCGATCTCATCGCGGCGATCGGCAATACCCAGCGGTCGCCCCGCGCCCAGCGCCTCGCCGGCGCGTGCAAGCCGCTGGATCGGTCGCGACAGCCGATAGGCCAGCAACGAGGCCAACACGACGCCGATGGCGATCATGGTCAGCGTCGACACCATCAGAAAGTGCAGGGTCTCCCGCAGGTCTTTCTCCAATGGCGAGCGATCGATGCTGACGGTCAGATAGCCCGCTGTGACGTCCTGGTAGACGACCGGGCTGAAATAAGAGACCGCCTTGTATTCGCCATTATCCCAATCCCAGGAATCAATGGTGATGCCTGCGGAGGAGCGGCCGCCTGCCCGCGGCGGACTGACCCCGGCCTCGACCAGCATGGCGCCCTGCGCATCATGCAGGGCCGCACCCAGAATCAGGGGGCTCTGCGCGTGCCGCTGAACCAGGGCCTGCATCGTCAGGGTATCGCCGGCCATCAACGGCTCACCGGCGACACGCACCAACTGATCAACAATCACCTGACTGAAATCATAGGCCTGGCTTCGAAAGCCGGCCTCCTGCTGCTGAATGAGGTAGAAGCCGAGGATCCCCATGGCCGTGACGATCAGCGCCGCAATGCTCACCGACCATTTGAGGCCGAGGGGCAGCGATGAGTTTTCATAGCGCTGCCACGCACGATGCATCCAACCCGCCGACCCTGAGTCCAGGGTGACGACCGGGTCGGCAGGATAGCGTCCGTTGGGTTCCTGGCTGACACGCATTGCGCGCTCTCCGCTTCGGCCAAACCGGGATAAGCCGCGGCCGGAAAGGTTCGGGTCTGGAATGTACCACCTGCCGGTGAGAAATTGTGGTCTGCCTCGGCGGACCGGCAGCCCCTCGCCGCCGTCGGGGTGCCCGGCTCGCCGCGCTCGCCAGCCCATTCAGCCTTGGTTCAGCCGTCACGTACCAGACTTTGCTCAACTCAGACAAGGACTTGCGCCACTGCACGCGCGGCAGGCACCAATACCGTCCGAAAGGATCGTCGGTACTCAATAGCGGCGACGCAAGGGTCTGAGCTCGCATATTATAGAGGGTATTCACAGCGGCGCTTCGCCGGATCGCCGGCGGTTGCAGCGCTTTCATTTCTGACCGGAAACGCCAGGGAAACGATGATCAGACGGGCCCTATCGACGAAGCGGCAGCTGTGTTGGTTGCTCGCAGGGATCCTTGTCAGCGCGGGCGCCGTGGCACAACCGGATCGCCGCACGTCGCTGGATCAGGCGGTAGAAGAGGCACGCGGCCGCTTTCCCGGCAGGGTGCTGTCAGCCGAGACGCAGCGTCAGGGGGGGCGCGAATCTCACAGGATCCGTATCCTCACCGACGACGGTCGAGTCAAGCGCCTGCGCATAGACGCCGAGTCCGGGCGCTTCGAACGTGGCGGTGGGCGCTGATTATGCGCATCCTGGTAGTCGAGGACGAACCTGCCCTGCGCACCCAGTTACGAGATCGGCTCGTGACGAAAGGTTACTCGGTCGATGTTGCCGCCGACGGCGAGACCGGTCTCCATCTGGGCCGCGAATACCCCATGGATCTGGCGATTGTGGACCTCGGATTGCCAGGACTATCGGGCCTTGAGCTTATCCGCCAGCTGCGCGCCCTGCAGCGCAGTTTCCCGATCTTGATTCTCACCGCGCGCGATGCCTGGCAGGACAAGGTCGACGGCCTGGAAAGCGGCGCCGACGATTATCTGACCAAGCCCTTTCATCACGAGGAACTGCTGGCCCGCGTCAATGCGTTGCTGCGACGCGCCGCCGGTCACAGTACGCCCCTGCTGCATTTCGCCGGTATCGAGGTGGATACGATTGCACAGCGGGTGTGCAGCCAGGGTGCCGAAGTCGATCTGACCGGTCACGAATACCGCATCCTCGAGTATCTGATGCTGAACGCCGGCAAAGTCGTCTCGAAGACCGAGTTGACCGAGCATATCTACGATCAAGACTTCGACCGCGACAGCAATGTGGTCGAGGTCCTGGTGGGCCGGATACGCAAGAAGGTCGATCCGGACGGCCGCTTCAGACCGATCGAGACTCTGCGAGGTCGCGGGTACCGGCTGAACAAGGCGCCCGCGCCAACGTGAATCACTCGATCACCCGCCGGCTACTGATCAGTCAACTGGTCATCTTGGGCGCGTTTCTCGGCCTCGCCGGCGCTGCATTGGATCGCGCGTTTCGCGCCAGCAATGAGATCGCGACCCGCGATCAGCTGCAGGCGCATATCTACACCCTGCTTACTGCGGCCAAAGAGGGCCCGCAGGGTCGCATGCGCCTGCCCGAGACGCTGGCCGCTGCTGCGTTCAACAAGCCCGACTCCGGGCTGTACGCCGAGGTTGAGGGCGAAGACGGTGCCTATCGCTGGCGCTCTGGCTCGCTGGTCGGACGACCCCGGCCCCTGTCGCGCGCCGTCGATCCCGGCACCATCCGCTTTTATTTTGCGCCGCGCCTCGCGATCTTGGATCAAGGCGTATTCTGGGAGGACGACGCCGGCACACCGCTGGCCTATTCCCTGACCGTCGCGATGGACCGTCAAGCCCTGGATGCGCAGCAGGCCGAGTTCCGCACCACGCTGTGGCGATGGCTCGGCGGTGTCGCGGTGCTGCTGCTGATGGCCCAGATTCTGGCTGCCCGCTGGGGTCTGACCCCGGTGCGCGAAATGAGTGCCGCGGTCCGACGCATCGAGAACGGCGAGGCCGAGCGTGTCGAAGGCCCGGTGCCACTGGAACTGCGAAGTCTGAGCAGCAACCTCAACTCCCTGCTTCAACAGAACCAGCGCCGTCAGGAACGCGTCCGTAACAGCCTGGCCGACCTGGCACACAGCATGAAGACCCCGCTGGCGGTGCTTCGCGGCGCCGCGCAGGAAAGCGACGACCGTGCGCTTTCCGACCTGATCGAAGAGCAGACCGAACGCATTGACCAGATCGTGAGTTATCAGCGCCAGCGTGCCGCGGTCGCAGGGGGCAGCGGCGCCACGCGTCCGATCGCGCTAACTCCTATTCTGAGTCGCCTCACCGCGAGTCTAGACAAGGTGTATTGGGAGCGCGCTCTGCAGATCGACGTCCAGACCGCGAGTGACCTTCATCTGCGCGCCGACGAGGGCGATCTGTTCGAACTCTTGGGCAACCTGCTGGAAAATGCCTATAAACACGCCATTCACAAGGTGCGGGTCCATGCCCGGAGCCAGGGCAGAGAACTTCAAATCGATATCGAGGACGATGGCGAGGGAATACGCAAAGACGATGTGAACCGTCTTCTCCAGCGCGGTGAACGCGCCGATCAGCGTTCTCCCGGCGAGGGTATCGGGCTCGCCGTGGCGAATGAAATCGTCCACCAATACGGCGGTGCCATGAGCATTCACGATTCGGCGCTGGGCGGGGCGCTGTTCCGGGTCTTGTTACCCGTGGTCTGATCCTCCGGCCGTGACACCCCGGCCGTTCAAGGGCCATATGCCGCGGTCGCTAAACTTGGATACCGAACCGCTGAACGACCAGGCCCATGTCGCGCGAGTCAAACGATAATCCGATCGACGAACCCGTTATCCGCTTTGGCGGCAAATGGGTACCGGCGCATGACCTATGGTGCAAGATGGAGATGGCGCACGCGGTCGCCGATGCGATCGAGCGCTTCAACCAGCATTTCCCGCGCTTGGCCAGCGCAGGCACTCGCGAGGTCGTGCCGTTGGTTCGCCAGCGACTCAAAGGTATCGAACTACGCATTCCAGACAGGCCCACGCCACCCGATCTCGCGGGGATCGCGTCGGACCTGCTCGACCGCCTGTCACCCGAGGCGGTGATCGCCGTGCTGAGTGAAAATCACGCCACCACCCTGGACATGGTGGGATTGATCGAGCTGGCCGGCGAGGCCCCCTATCTGCAGGCGCTGCGCCGCGAGGGTGTAGATTTCACCATGAACCAGGTGGCGCCGGACCAGACCGCCCAGGCGTGGAACAGTGTCGGGCGACCCGCGCCCGGCGGCGGCCTGTGGACGCAGAAAAAGGTCAACGCCCTGCTGGACGACGACTAAGATCATTCGTCCTGCGGCTCGAGCTGCAGCGATACGGAGTTGATGCAGTAGCGCAGACCGGTCGGCTTTGGGCCGTCGGGGAAGACGTGTCCCAGATGCGAACCGCAGCGCTGGCAGTGCGCCTCAGTGCGGACCATCCCGAGGGTCTGATCGGTCTCGGTCTCCACTTTATCCCCGTCCAGCGGCTGCCAGAAGCTCGGCCAGCCAGTGCCGGAGTCGAACTTGGCCTGCGAACTGAAAAGCGGCTCGCCGCAAGCGGTGCAGCGGTAGGTGCCTGGGGTCTTGGTGTCCCAGTAGACGCCACTGAAGGCGCGTTCGGTGCCTTTCTCACGACATACATGAAACTGTTCGGCGGTTAAGGCCTCGCGCCATTGCGCCTCGGTCTTTTCGATCTTGTCTGTCACGTTGGTGCTCCTCGCCTGTTAGTCAGACTGGATGGGCTCCGGGTTGATTGCGCTTGCCCCGGCCTCGCTAGGCTCTCTATACTCGCGCGCTCACCGCACCGGCTTTTCTTGGGTTTTGTCATGGCCTTCAACGCGTTCCATCCCCCGCTCCGTACTCTCATGGGACCGGGCCCCTCCGACGTACCACCGCGGATTCTGGAGGCACTCGGCCGCCCCACCATCGGCCATCTCGATCCCAAGTTCATCGATCTGATGGATGAGGTCAAGGCCCTTCTTCAATACGTGATGCAAACCGAGAATGCCCTCACCTTGCCGATCTCCGCCCCGGGATCGGCCGGCATGGAGGCCTGCTTTGTGAATTTGGTCGAGCCGGGCGAAAAAGTCATCGTGTGTCAAAACGGTGTGTTCGGCGGGCGCATGAAGGAAAACGCGGAACGCTGTGGCGCTGACGTCTTACTACTGCAGGACGCCTGGGGCAGCGCCGTCGATCCGCAACAGCTCGAGGACGCACTCAAGGCCAACCCGGACACAAAGGTCGTCGCCTTCGTACATGCCGAGACCTCAACCGGTGCCCAATCGGACGCCCGAACACTGGTCGAACTGGCCCATCGGCATGACTGCCTGACGATCGTCGACGCGGTCACCTCGCTCGCCGGCACCCCGGTGATGGTCGACGAATGGGAGATCGACGCGCTCTATTCCGGCAGTCAGAAGTGCTTGTCGTGCGTGCCGGGCATAGCGCCCGTCAGCTTCGGCGAACGCGCCCTGCACAAGATCACCAATCGCGTCCACAAGGTGCAGAGCTGGTTCCTCGATATGAACCTGGTCATGGGCTATTGGGGCGCGGGCGCACGCCGCGCCTATCATCACACCGCACCGGTAAACGCCATGTACGCGCTGCATGAGGCGCTCTTGATGGTGAGGGAAGAAGGCCTGGAAAACGCCTGGACACGACACCGACGCAATCATGAGGCGCTGAAGGCTGGGCTCGAGGCGATGGGCCTTAGTTTCATCGTCGACGAAGCACATCGACTGCCGCAGCTCAATGCCGTCGCCATCCCGGCAGGCGTCGAGGACGCCGCGGTCCGCGCCCGCCTGCTCAAAGAGCACCATCTCGAGATCGGTGCCGGCCTCGGCGACCTCGCCGGCAAGGTGTGGCGGATCGGCCTGATGGGCTACAGCAGTCGCATCGAGAACATCACCCAGTGCCTCGCCGCGCTGGACGGCGTGCTGGCGGATATGCAGGCGCCTGTCGTTCACGGCGTCGCCCTGCCCGCCGCCGAAAAGATCCTTGCCGCCTGATGCGGCATGGGTGAATGGCAATGGCGCGGCCGCGGGGCGCGCCTGGTCGTTACCCTGGCCGCGCTGGCCAGCCTGATCCTCGGCTACTACGCCGGTCAATACTGGCAGCGACGGCCGCTATCGGATCTGAGCGCGATCGTTTACCCCACCGGACAGCGGATCGACGCTATCGATGAGCTGACCGCGCTGGCGGGCGCGGATGAGGCATGGCGACTGTTCTTGGTCGCCGATACGCGGGCACCTTCATGTGCTGCGCTGTTGCGGCATTTCGCGAAAGTCTTCAACCGTCTCGCGGCATGGCCGGATATCCAGGCGAATCTGCGGCTGAGCTTGCTCGCCTATGACGAGCCGGACGAGGCCGCCATTGCGGCGTTCACGGCTGGGGTAAGCTGGGCCGAGGTGATAAGTGCGGATCCGCAAAGGCTCGCGCAGTTGAGCCAGAAGCTGGGTATCGCGCCCAGCGGCACCGACTGGTGCGGCGAGAATCAGCGGACCGGCGCGCTGGTATCGCCTGCGCGCCGGCGCTGGGCATTGCTGCCGTACGAGCCGGCCCCCGCGATGGCGCGAAATTTACAGCGCATCATCGCCTTTGTAGAGTAGATTTTGTATGTCGGAATCGACGGAACCAACCCTGCGCGATCGTCTGTCCACCGGCCTTCTGCGCATCCTTCCCCAGCACCTGCTGGCGGCGGCGATGTCCCGGATAGCGCGCTCCGAGATCGGCTGGCTGAAGAGCCTGCTGATCCACTTCGTCAGCCGCCGTTACCGGGTCGACATAACCGAGGCCGCGCAGCAAGACCCTACTGCCTATCCCAGCTTCAACGCCTTCTTCACGCGTGCGTTAGCCCCCACGGCGCGGCCGATCGCTATCGGCAGCCTGGTAGCACCGGCCGACGGCGTGCTGAGTCAGATCGGCGCAATCCGCGGCGAGTCCCTGCTACAGGCCAAGGGACACGACTTCGAGCTATGTGCACTGCTTGCCGGCGATAAACACAAGACGGCTGCGTTTCGGGATGGGCAGTTTGCCACCGTCTATCTATCGCCACGAGACTACCATCGTGTGCATATTCCGTATGCCGGGACACTGAAATCCATGGTGTTCGTACCGGGTGATCTGTTCAGCGTCAGCGCAGCCACTGTCCAGCTGGTGCCGGGCCTGTTCGCGCGCAACGAACGCCTGATCTGCCACTTCGATACCGAACTCGGGCCGATGGCGGTGATCCTGGTGGGCGCCATCTTCGTCGGCAGCACACAGACCGTATGGCACGGCGAGGTCCGCGGCGCTCGCGCGCAGCCGACCAAATGGAGCTACGCCGGTCGAGAGGCCAGGCACTTCGCGGCCGGCAACGAAATTGGCCGCTTCAATATGGGATCGACGGTGATCGTACTAATGCCCGCCGGCACGTGCGTCTGGGAGGAGCACCTCGGCCCCGGCAGCGCAGTCCAGGTCGGCCAAGCCATCGGCCACCCACGGCGTGCGGGCTGACCGACCACAAGCCTGATCTGCAGAGCTCACCGGTAACCCTGGTCAGCAGCGCCGCAGCGAAAAGCTCATGGCGGCATCGAGATCGTCGAGGCCCTGGCGCAGCATCAGCAGGCGATCCAGGCCCACTGCGACGCCGCAGCAACTCGGCAACCCGGTCTGCATCGCCGCGAGCAACTGACGGTCCACCGTCACCGGCCGCTTGCCGCGCGCCCGCCGCTCGCGGTTTTCCGCCTCGAACCGGGCGGCCTGTTCGCCCGCATCGGTCAGCTCATCGAAGCCGTTGGCCAGTTCGACGCCGTCCAGAAACACCTCGAACCGCGCCGCTGTAAGCCGGTCAGGATTGCGCCGGGCCAATGCGGCCTGACTGGCCGGATAATCTGTGACGAAACACAGCCTGCCCGGACCCAGCGCAGGCTGGATCAAGTGGCTCATCAGCAGGTCCAGCCAACCATCTCGGTCGAGCTTCAGACCTTCGGCACCGCTCAGGTGATGCTGCACCGCCACTTGGCGTAGCGACTCCGCATCAACCGCAAATACATCGATCCCGAAACGCGCGGCGAACAGCCCCGCGTAAGACTGCGTCTCGATCTCAAGCCCGCGTCGGTACAGGGCACAGCGGACCACCGCGGCCACCTCGGTCATCATTCCGGCGACCGTGTAACCGGGCCGATACCACTCGAGTATGGAGAACTCGGGGTTGTGCAGGCGTCCCGCCTCACCGTCACGAAACGCCTTGCAGATCTGGTAGATCGGCCCACTTCCGTTCGCCAGCAGACGCTTCATCGCGAACTCGGGCGAGGTCTGGAGGTAGAGATCGACCCCCTGCGGGTACAGCGGGCCGGTGTAGCGCGCAATCAGCGGGTCGATCGCTGGATCGGTCCCGGCCGCACGGCAAGCGAGCGGGGTCTCGACCTCGAGGACCCCGACGGCGGAAAAGTAATCCCGGATGTCCGCCAACATGGCCGCCCGGGCACGCAGGACGTCTCCCTCCGCCCCGGGACGCCAGACAGCCGGCGGCAAATCGTCAGTCGTCCTTGACCCGGCTGACATAGGCGCCGGTGCGGGTGTCGACCTTTATCTTCTCGCCGGTCTGGATGAACAGCGGGACACGCACCACCGCCCCCGTTTCCAGCGTGGCCGGCTTTCCACCGCCACCGGAGGTGTCGCCTTTCAGCCCCGGATCGGTCTCCGTGATCTCCAGGGTGACGAAGTTTGGGGCCTCGACCACGATCGGGGCGCCGTTCCAGAGGGTCACCAGGCAGCTATCCTGGTCCTTGATCCACTTCGCCGCCTCGCCCATCGCGGTCTCATCCGCCTGGTATTGTTCGAAACTCTCGTTGTCCATGAAGTGCCAGAACTCACCATCGCTGTAGAGATACTGCAGATCGCGGTCGATCACATCTGCGGCTTCGACGGTCTCACCGGAGCGAAAGGTCTTCTCCAGGACGCGGCCGGTCTTCAAATTGCGTATCCTGACCCGATTAAAGGCCTGGCCTTTGCCCGGCTTCACAAATTCGTTTTCAATGATGGTGCAGGGATCGCCGTCGAGCAGCAGCTTGAGGCCGCCCCTGAACTCGCTAGTGCTGTAAGTCGCCATTCATTCCTCGTTGAAACCCAGACCAACCAAAGCCAGCGATGATAACCCTTTCCCCGCCAACCTTGGAAATTCACCCGTGGCAGCGAGAGCTCGCTGCGGCGATCACCGATGTGAACGAGTTGTTGAGTCTGCTCGAGCTGGAGGAAGGCGACGTGGTGGGTGGCGTATCACCGGCCGCGGCCCGCGAATTCCGCCTGCGGGTGCCGCGTTACTTCGCCGGCCTAATGCGCCCTGGAGATCCGGACGATCCGCTGCTCGCTCAGGTGCTGCCGAGGGCCGCCGAGGACCACGTGGTCGAGGGATATGTAGAGGACCCGGTGGCTGATCTGGCCGCCGCATGCGCGTATGGCATCCTGCAGAAGTACCGGGGTCGGGCGCTGATGATCACCACCGGGGCCTGTGCCGTTCACTGCCGGTATTGTTTTCGTCGCCATTTTCCCTATGCCGAGCAGTCGGTGCTGCCGCACTGGCAGGCCGCACTGCAGGCCCTGCATAAGCTGCCGGACATCACCGAGCTGATCCTCAGCGGCGGTGACCCGCTGAGCCTCGCCGATGGCCGGCTGTCGCGCCTGGTCACAGCGGCGGAGGAGATCCCCCATCTGCGTCGACTGCGAATTCACACCCGGCTCCCAGTGGTGCTACCGGCCAGGATTACGCACAAGCTCGCGGACCTGCTGTCACACAGCCGACTGCAGACCGTCGTGGTGATCCACGCCAATCACCCCAACGAAATCACCGCGTCGCTTGGCCAGGCGCTCGGCGAATTGCGCAGTCGTGGGACATCACTGTTGAACCAGGCCGTGCTGCTCAAGTCTGTCAACGATGATGCCGATACCCTCGCAGAGCTGAGTGAGTCGCTGTTTGGGATCGGCGTTTTGCCCTATTACCTGCATCTGCTCGATCCCGTGGCCGGTGCCGCACATTTCGATGTGCCAGTCGACCGGCCCCAGAGACTGCTCGAACAACTGCGGTCGCGGCTTCCTGGTTACCTGGTGCCGCAGCTGGTGCGAGAGCTTGCGGGACAGCCGTTTAAGGTCCCGATCTCGCCGCTGTGACGAAGTTCGCGCGCGGCACTGCCCTTATCGGCGTGCGCTGGCTAGAATTCCGGGACAGCCAGGGGCTTTGTCCTGGCTTTGACTCGCTCTGTCGGATAGCGCCGGGGCGATGCCACGGAGGGCACTGTGGGACCGGCAACAACCTGAACTGGCGGCTAACTTGACCGAATCAGACAACAATTCGAACGAAAAGCGGGTCAACAAGCCGGGCGCGGGTGGCCAGCGCCCCTACCTGGGGCTGCAGATCCCAACGCAATCCGCGCCCAAGGCTGACAATATCCTGCTCGACCTCAAAGAGACCGAAGGCTGGTTCGATAGCCTGCCGATGGCCAATGTCGGCGAGACCGCGCGCCAGGTCTTCAGCACGCTGGTCGAGTTCAACCGCATCGAGATCCCGGATCTGCTGCGCGCCAAAACGGTGGAAAAGTTCAGACCACCGGTGGCATATATCACCACGAATCTGCAGAAATACTACGTCGATGTCGGTCTGCCACTATCGGCGAAAGGGTGGAAGACGGCGTCGCTGGCACGCGAGCTGCAAAAGGAGCTGGCGATTTCCTACAAGATCATCGTCGAACGGATGATGTCCGGCGATAGTGCCGACTTCGACCGGCGTTTGCTGGTGATTGCCTTGCATCGGGCGTTGCATTACCTCGGCCAGACGCTGCTACAGAACGCTCTGGTGTACAGCGCCTGGCCCGAGGGCATCTGGCGCGAGATCAACTTCTTGTATTCCTATGCCTCGCAGAACGGCATTCACCTGATTCCCGTGCGACCGGATGATGGAAAGTCGGGCGTCAGCACGACGATCGAGGATATCTTCAAATCACTGATGCTTTTCGCCAGCGCGACACCGCATCGTCTGCGCCAGAGCCATGCCCGCCTGCTGTTCAGCCACCTTCAGGATTGGTCGCAGTTCACGACCATCCTGACACAAGACGATGGCGGCACCAGTCTCGGTCGCTTCAACGTCGACCTGTGGACCGATTCGGCGCCGATGCACAACTCTCTGCGTACTCCGCTTCCCGGCAAGCGTATGGCCGTTCTCGACGTGCGCGAGCTGCTCAAGAGGTTACGCAGCGACTTCGAGGAGGCGCCCTGGGACAGCCGAGGGAGCCTGCAATCGGGAAGCCCTGTACTGACCCGCCCGCTGCTGCGGCTGCTGATCCTCGCCTGGAGTCGTCCACCAGACCGACGCTTCGTGCGCACCAGACTCAACTTCGACCTGCAGGTGGTCGCCGGGCTGCACGCCATCCATGGCAACCTTCAGGCCGACGATCAGGCGCCCTATTCAACGACGCGCACGGCGCTGTTCAGGCTCGAAGAATCCGACCCGCCAAGCGGTACTCCTCGACGAAAGGTCACCTGGTCATCCGGCAGTCTGGAGAATGTCTCGCTGACACCGCTCGATAACGAGTTCGTCAATGACTCGATGTTCAACGATAGCCACTTGACAAACGACAGCGGTAAGAACGCCGGATCTTCGCTGAAAGACTTTGGAGAGGAAGTCACACCGCCCTCCAAGGAGGAAGAGGCGGTTCGCCATGCCGTGAAGACGATCAACGAGAGCGCCGGTGGCTATTGTATTCGGTGGCAGGGCGATGACCTCCCGCGCATCAAGATCGGCGAACTTATCGGTGTGGAATCACCGACCGATCGGCGACGGTATGGACTCGGTGTGATCCGCTGGATGACCCAACAACCTGATCGCATACTCGATCTGGGTCTGGAAGTCGTTTCGACACGCTGCGAAGCGGCAGAGGTGCGCGAGCCAGGTAAGCAGTCACTGCGTAATCGCATACCTGCCTACAAGTGTCTGGTCATCAACGACACGGATCCTTCATCCAATGCGACCGCCAGTCTGGTCATGAATGCCTTGAACCTGACAATTGGGATCGACCTAGTGCTCTCGATCGGCGGCACCGAGCGCCTGATTCGTCTGACCAAGGTGGTCGAATTCAGCAGCGCTTTCGCGCGCTACCTTTTCGAGTTCGTGAAATCGGAGGCGGAGACGCCGGCCGACGGCAGCCGCCCCGAAGACGAATTCAGTGATCTCTGGAACAGCCTCTAGGATGCTGCGCCAGGGTCTCCGATTGATGCTCTCACCGATCTGTCGGTGCCTTGGTAGGGAGATACTCTTTTATGGCCGCTAACGCTCAACTCGTGTTCCAGAATCCCGACACCATCGACAATCCGGTCGAGATGATCGTGGTCGGCTGCTCGCTGGGCATTGCTGACGGCTTCGCAACCGCACTGCGCAACCAGGGCCAGGCCGCGCATCTCAATACAGCCGAGAGCCTAGAAGATCTCGAAGAGCTATTGGCTGGAATGCGTTGCCGGCTGGCGGTCATAAACGCCGATGCAGGTGGGATTCCGACAGAACAGGCGATCGGGCGCATTCGCGCCGCCAATACCGCCGCGAGCATCCTGCTGATCAGCGCAAGACCGAAGCGGCAGCGTCAGCTGGCGATCGAACAAGGTCTGCAGGATCTCATCGATATCGAAGACACGGAGCATCTGGCGTTGGCGCTGCGACGCGAACACCGCACACAGATGCTGCGCAGCGAAACCCGCCGACTGAGAAGGCAACTCGAAGAGGCGGAAGAACGCAGTAATCTGCTCGTTCAAAGCTCCCGTGATGCCATTGCCTACATTCATGAAGGAATGTATCTGAACACCAACCAGGCATACCTCGACATGTTCGGGTACGAGTCACCCGACGAGCTGGATAGCCTGCCAATTATGGACATGATCGACGCCGAGTCGCGCGGCAGCTTCAAAGCGGCGCTGCGAAAGATCAGTGAAGACGGTAAATACGCGGAAGAGTTTCGCTGCGTGGCCAGCGACGACCAGCGCTTCAATGCACGCATGGAGTTCTCCCCGGCGAGTATCGACGGCGAACGCTGTACTCAGGTCATGATCCGCGACCAGAGCCAGAATCTGGCGCTGCAAAAGCGTATCGAGGAACTCACCAGCAAAGATTCGCAGACCGGGTTCTTTAATCGGCAGGCCTTCATGGAGAGACTTGAGGCGCTGGTTGGCAGCTCGGCGCCCTCAGAAAAGGGCTATGCGCTGGTACAGATCTCCATCGCCAATTTTCCCGATATGCGGGAGGCCTGCGGCTTCGGCTGCGCCGAGCAGATGCTGACCGAGGTCGCCAGCGTTCTCGCGTCAACCGTCACGCGGGCGCACACCATCGCGCGCTTCGGCGATCACGATTTCATCATCCTTTGCGATGATGAAGAGCCGGCCCTGGAAGTCGCGGAGCGGTGTCTGCACAACCTGCGCGGACATGCGTTCGAGAGTATCAGCGACTCGCCGGTGAAGCCGATCTATTCGATCGGCGTGACGCGTACGGATAAGGGCGTTGAGATCAGCGCCCACGAATTGATCAACCGCTCCTGTCGCGCTACCGGCATTGCGCGCTCCGAGGGCGACAACCGCGTCGTCTTCTATAGCGAGCAGATACCCAGTGATACCACGCACCTTGCCGAGGCCGACGCAGCGGTTGTCGCGGAGATCGACAACGCCCTCGCCAACGACGGCTTTCGCCTCAAATATCAACCTATCGTCAGCCTCCAGGGCGATACGCGGGAGAACTACTCGGTTTACCTTCGCCTATTGGATGAGAAAGGCAACGAGATCGTGCCGGAGGTATTCCTCTCGCCGGCCAGGGATGCCAATCGACTGGCGGAGATCGACCGCTGGGTCGTGCGTAACGCCATCCGCGAACTCGCCAGTCAACGCCGCGATGGAAAGAAGATCGTCTTCCATATCATCATCTCGCGCAGCGCCATTGAAGACGACTCTATGTTGTTGTGGATCTGTGACTGCCTGCGTGAATTCCGCGCCAAGGGCTCCTGGCTGGTCTTCCAGTTCCGCGAAAACGACCTGCGCCAGGCATTGCAGCCGGCAAAAGAGCTGATCGAGGGTCTGCGGAAAATCAACTGCCGAATCGCGGTCAGTAATTATAGCGGTGACGATAACAGCGATAGCCTGTTACAGCATCTCGAGGTCGAGATCATCAAGCTCTCACCCGAATTCATGCGCGACCTCTCTACCAACGCCGGTCAACAGGAGCGAATGAACGCAGTGAGCCGAAAGCTGCAGGAGGCCGGCTACAAAACCATCGCCAGCAATGTCGAGGATGCCGGGAGTCTGGCCATCCTGTGGAACATCGCGGTCAATTACATACAGGGCTATTTCCTGCAGGAACCGTCCAGCACCATCACCTTCGACGACGACACCTGACCGCGTCCGCTTCGCGGGGTCCTCCAAGGGTCGACCGACTGCCCGGCTTACCAGGGGATGAAGGCATTCATCACAGACATCGGCCGGCCGACGCCATAACTCAGACGCCCCATATCCGCCTGCATATTTTGCGTTGCCCTGCCCATGGTGTGCGTGGCATAAGTCATCGACTGGATCGCGCCGTCCATGGAATCCAGATTGGCCAACATCGGTTCCAGCGTGGTCATCTTGCCGTCGATGGAATCCATCGCGACCGTCATGGCCCGCACATTCGCGGTCAGATAACCCATATTCTCCGACACGCTCTGCATATTGGCCGACAGCGTCGTCATATTGGTATCCACACTGATCGCCAGATAGTGCACATCGCGCGTCAGGTTGTAGATAAGGTAAAAACCGTAGGCCGCCAGAATGATGAACGCAAACAACGACGGGTAGACGATGAGCTCCCAACGCCGCGCGCTGGATTCGAAGACTTCCGAGAGCCTCGCATAGCCCGCATTGGCATCGGCCACCTCCGCAGTGGCTTCTTTGGCGTCGCTCACGGTGATCTCCGACCGGTCTATTTTTGAGTTTGCTAATGTTAGCATAAAATGAAATAGCGAGACCATCGAAAAGGGCTAACGAGCTCCTCCGCCGCGGTGCCGCGATGGCACCTGCCAACCACTCAGACCCACCCGCTCAGCGGAGCAGATCTGCGACTCTGTCGTCGTTCTCTTTGCGTAAGATATCAATCACTTGCTGAAGCCTATCGGCGTCACCGGCGGCCTTTAATCGGAGCCCTGCGGCATAGTAGGCATCCAAGGCCTCGGCAGGCCTACCCATGGCTGTATAGAGATTGCCCAATTCACCAAACGCATCCGCATCTGCCGGATACTCGCCGATCAGCGCCATGTAGGCGATCTCGGCCGACTCGAAATCATCGGTCCAGAACGCGCGCCGTGCCTGCTGCAGGTAATCCTGGCGCGACAGCGGGGAAGGTAGCGCAGCGTCGGTCCGGTTGATTGGCCGGAAACCTTCTGCTGGCCCTTCGCCGGCACCTCGGGGCCGGGCATACACGGGGAGGCTGCCTCCGATGAGTTTGGGCTGTTGGGGCCCAGCTTGCGCCACGCCGTCACTGCGCCGGGCGTCCGCGGTGCCCGTGGAGTTCTGCTTCCGTGGCAATGGCGTGCGGTCGGCTTGGGCCGGCCGCTGGCCCTCGGCAACGAACAGGTCGTCCCATCGCATGTCGACGACCCCAAACACGAACAGGCCGGCGATCGCAAATCCAAGCAGGCTGAGCGCGACCAGGTGCCTGACCAGCCAGGCCAGAAACATCACGAGGGGATTGCCGAGCATGTCCGGAGTTTAACTCAGAATATCGGCATACAAGACCGCGGCCAGCGCATTCCATTCGGCCGCGCCTTTGCCCCTGGGCTCCTGTTCAAACACGGCCAGGCCCTCGCTGAACGCGCGCCGATAGACCGTGCGCTGCGCGAGGCGTGATTTCAGATAGCGAATGCCCGGCAGGGACACCAATGCGGCGGCGGCCTCGTCGGATTCTCTGACGGCGCGATGCGTATCGCCGCGATTGATGAATCCCAGGATCTCCGGATTACGTTTGTCGGCTATCGACTCGACGAAGCGCAGGAAACGCTGCGTCGACCAGATGTCAGCCTGGCTCGGTGGCACCGGCACCAACAGGCGATCGGCAATCGAAATGGCCCGCCTCAGATTGTCCATCGACGCGGTGCCGACATCGATCAGTACCTCTTCGTGCTCGGCCAGCAGGTTACCGCGGTCGCCCATCTGCGCAGAATCCAGACGATCGACCATCGGCTGGAAACCTTCCTCGCGGCGCACCTCGAGGACATCGGTAAGCGTCCCCTGCGGGTCGGCATCGATCACAGCGATCCTTCTTTCCGCCATCGCGAGCCAAATCGCGAGATTGAAGGTGACCGTGCTCTTTCCCGATCCGCCCTTGAGGCTTCCGATTACCGTGATCATGCAATCCTCGCCGGTTGTTCAGCTACCGCCGCACCAGCTGCACAGGCCCCCGTCATTGGTGTCTTGGTAGGTTGTCGCCCAACCCGGCAGTCTTGCCCTGCTGGCCGCCGACATGGGGGAGGTATTCGAGGCGACACGCCTGGTATTAACCGCGGCCCGTCCATAGCCCATTGGCCGAAATGCGGTCGCCGAGCGCGACGGCAGGGCCTGCCCTCGGGTCACCGGTCGCCAGTTCCGATAGGTGGCGCGAAGCGAAGTTGGACTCAGGCCCACAGGGGCCTCCCTTAGGCCAGCCGGAAAAACAGCGCCGTTGTGTCCCAGGTCACCCCGGAGACCCGGAGTATAACCGGGGGCCGGCGAATTCGCAGCGCCCGCCGCCGCTGCATTGGCCTGCCTTACCGGTCGCCAGCTCCCGTAAGCCGGCAGGCCGCGCGGATCCGCAGGACGGAAACCGAGCCTGCGCGGCGCAGTCGGCATGCGTTGCCAGTAGTGGCGCGGGGCTGCCGCGGGGCCCGCCCTGTATTGCGGCGCGGGAGGTGGGCGATTGTCCAACCGCCGGGCAAACCCGCGCGGCGGTTGCCGCCACGGCTGCGCCGTCATCGCCGGCGCCGGCATCCACGGCGATGTCCCTGGGCCGACCGCCTGAAATCCTGGCCCCCAATACTGCGGCATGCGGTGCATAGGGTAGACAGCCGGGGAGCGGGCGACCGAAGACGGGTGAACTCGCTGCGGTGCAAAGCGCCTGTGCCGCGTCTGATAGAACCTGGGTGGCGGCGCGGTCTGCGGCCGGAAACCCGGCGCACTGGCAATCTGCCTAAAGCCGGCGCCATTGGTCGCTGCATAGCCGGGCGCGGGACGCCATTGCGGACCATAGGCGGCCGCCGACGTGCTCAACAAGCAACATCCGCTGAACAGAATCATTCCGCCGAAAGCAATCGCTTGCTTCTTCGATTTCATAGTCATCCTCTCGTGATTGATAGCCGGCTGCCTACCCGAAAAATGCAGCGCCATCAGGGGCGATTTATTAACGCCAATGCGGCCAATAGCCGTATCTGCCCAGACGCGGCGCTCCGGGCGTCGGCAGGCCCGCCCTGTGACGGGCCTGAAGCACCTCATAACGCGGCCGCGGCGCCCTCGGCACGGGCCGGAACTGCGCGTGGAGCCTCGCTGGATAGCGCCGGTCGTGCGCGGCCGACGCGGGGCTCGCCGCGTTGGTCGTCGACGCACGACCTTCGGGCCGGAAACGTATGCCGAGTTGGCTCCCACGCCCGGCCGGCACGGCCTTGCGGGGCGTCGTGCGCTGCAGTGAAAAGACCGGTTGGGTCTGTCGTCGGTTGTAGGTAGCGGCGCCTGCACGTGAAATCGACGCAAAGGTGGCCGCGCGTGAACCGGCGCTGACCTGCGGGCGCCAACGGGGGATCATGGGCCGACGTTCGCTGTTGCTGACGGGCCTGAAGTACAGGCGCTTCGGCTGCGACACGTTGCCTGACCAGGCCGGATAGGCCGCCTGCGCGGCCGAAAGGGGCGACATAGCAAGACAGGTCAGCGTGGACACCCCGAGCGTGAAACCCAAGCTGAGCAAGCGCGCGACCAAATTCCTTATCCTCCCGGCCGTCAGCCGGTCTTGTCACCGCGTTGGACTTCTCTTAATGCACAATATATGTGAGGTATCGCGGCTGTCAACCACAATATATTGTGTATTTGCGCTGTGAAAAGGCTTTGATAACCTGTGGATCGTCTGTGCAACGCAGGCGAGAGCGCGGCATGATACGGAACGGACAGGGCCGCCTGAATTACCACCGGGTCGCCGTCGGCGGTGCACGCGGGTGATCCCCAGCCTGCATATCTCACCGTCTTTCGTAATGAGGACGTCGAGACGCCGCTATGGCGGGGTGCACGGAGTGGGAGGTGGTGAAGGCGTAGGCGACACTGCGTTGAACCGCCTGCAACGAGTACACCCTGTCATGGCGAGGGTATCGGGGGCCGCAGCAGGAAATTGGTGAGATATGCAGGCAGACTAGAAGATCTCGCCGGCTGACTACCGGGTCGGCGGGTAGGTCCCGTAGCCGCGCAGCGGCGGCGCCCCCAGCATCGGGTAAGGCATGATCGGCGCCACGCCTCGTGGCGGCACCGGCGCCATTTCGGACTGTAGCTCTTCGTAGGTGGGTTTGCGCCGTTTGGGGATCGGCCGAAACTGGGATTGCAGCGCGTCCGAACCCGGCTGACCGGCGTCCGTCGGCGC
>JAHEJD010000121.1 GCA_024639005.1 Chromatiaceae bacterium
CAGGAAGACGGTATTCCCTGGACGAACGTCATGGCACGTTACAAGATGCCGAGTATCACGCACGCGCCTGCAATTGTTTCTCACATCGTCGAGCACGAGACGGCCGCCGGGCCGTTTGGCGCCAAAGGTGTCGGCGAATTACCCAGCATCCCCACAAGCCCGGCCATCACCAACGCGATCTATCGCGCCACCGGAGTGCGAGTGCGCAGCTTGCCAGTCGACCAGGACGAGCTGCTGCGGGCCATCTCCTCCGGCGCCACCGACGTCGAGCTCGCCTGGGGTGACCGCAAGCCGATCCCCGAAATACAACTGGGAGGAGCACAGTGAAGCTGATACCCGAGATCCGGGAAGACGTGCGACAGAAGAGCATTGCACGGGCTCGAGCGCGAAAGATCCTCCTGCCCACGTTTGCGCAACAAAAGGACCCGACGCTGGCACCTGATGCGATCAAAGTCCGCCTGAAAGACGTTGGCCTCTGGGACCTTGATCCTGCCAACCTGTTTCGCATTACCTGGAAGAACGAGCCAATCGAACACGGCGGCGGCTTCGGTGCAGGCAACTGGATCGAGTTCCCGCCCGCATTGACGGGCGTCGACGCAACCATCGTCGGCATCGTCGGCAGGTGGTTCCCCACAGGTGCGCACAAGGTCGGCGCCGCTTACGGCTGCCTGGTGCCGCGCCTCGTGAGCGGTGCATTCGATCCCGCCACCCAGAAGGCGGTCTGGCCGTCTACCGGCAATTACTGCCGCGGCGGCGCGTACGACTGTGCCCTGCTCGCCTGTCCGGCCGTCGCGATTCTCCCGGAGGGCATGAGCCGCGAGCGTTTCGAATGGCTACAGGAAATCGGCACCGACGAGATCATCGCCACGCCCGGCACCGAGTCGAACGTCAAGGAAATCTACGACAAGTGTTGGGAACTGCGAGAGGAACGCGGCGACAGCATCGTCGTTTTCAACCAGTTCGAGGAGTTCGGCAACGCTATCTGGCACTACCAGATGACCGGCTCGATTATCGAGGAGATTTTTCAAGGCCACTACGCGCCAGGACGCCGCCTGTCGGCTTACGTCAGCGCCACGGGCTCGGCCGGCACGATAGCCGCCGGCGATTACCTTCGTACCCGGCACCCGGAAATTCGCGTGGTCGCCAGCGAAGCACTGCAGTGTCCCACGCTGCTGCGGTTCGGGTTTGGCGAGCACCGTATCGAAGGCATTGGTGACAAGCATATTCCCTGGATCCATAACGTCCGTAACACCAATTTCGTGGCCGCGGTTGACGACGAACAGACCATGCAGCTTATGCGCCTGTTCAGCGAAGACGAAGGCCATGCCTGCCTGCGTCGTGAGGGCATCGACGACGAGATGCTGCAGTCCTTGACCGAGATCGGCATATCGGGGATTTGTAACCTGGTGGCCAGCATCAAGGCGGCACGTTACTACGACATGAATGCGCGCGACGTGATCTTTACGCCGATCACGGATTCGATGGAATTATATGCGTCGCGGTTACGGGAAATGAAGGAAACCCACGGGACGTACAGCGCCCATCTCGCTGACCAGCACTATGGACGATACCTGCAGGGAACCACCGCTGACAACGTGCGGGAACTCACCCACGCCGACCAGAAAGCTCTGCACAACTTCAAATACTTCACTTGGGTGGAACAGCAGGGACGCACGACCGATGAGCTGCGACAGCTCTGGGATCCGGATTTTTGGCAAGCGGTTTTCTCGCAGGACGTCGTGGACGAATGGGATCGCCTTATCGATGCCTTCAACAATGACGGAGACAATTAATGAGTAGCTCGTACTACGCGGACGCGATGGACGTCAAACCCGACCTCGTGAAATTCATGCAGGACATCATACGCATCCCGTCTTTGAGCTCGGAGGAAGGTGCCGTCGTTGAACGTATCCGCGAGGAAATGTTCAAAATCGGCTACGATGAGGTCACCGTGGACCCGATGGGTAACGTCCTCGGCCGTATTGGATCGGGACCACGCATAATCGCCTTCGACGGCCACTGCGACATCGTCGATGTTGGGGATCCGAATCTGTGGGATCGCGACCCGTTTTCCGCGGCAATCGAGGACGGTATCCTCTACGGCCGCGGTGCCAGTGATATGAAGGGCGGTGTCGCTTCGAGTGTCTACGCGGGCGCGCTGCTGAAGAAACGCGGCATTCCCGAAAACGTGACCTTTTATGCAACCGCGACCGTTCAGGAAGAGGACTGTGACGGGCTTTGCTGGCAGTACATCGTCAACGAAGGTGGCTTGCGTCCTGATCTCGTCGTCATTACCGAGCCGACCAGTCTGCGCATCTACCGAGGACACCGCGGCCGCATGGAAATGGAGGTACACACATCGGGCGTATCCTGCCATGGGTCTGCCCCCGAGCGTGGCGACAACGCCGTTTACAAGATGGCGGGCATCATCGCCGACATCGAGCAGCTCAACGAGCGGCTGCCGCCCCGGGATCCACTGGGCAAAGGCACCGTCACGATCAGCCAGATTCGCTCCACGTCACCGAGTCTCTGCGCGGTCGCGGATGGGTGCACGATTCATCTCGATCGCAGGTTGACCATTGATGAAACCGAAGAAACGTCGGTCGCGGAGATCCTGGCGCTGCCGTCGGTGAAGGCGGCCAATGCAACCGTAACCGTGCTCGATTACGCGGTGCCGAGCTACACCGGGCTGACCTACCCAACCCGAAAGTACTATCCGACCTGGGAAACAAAGCCAGACGAGGCGCCCGTAAAAGCCGCGGTAGCGGCCTACCAGAATACTTTCGACGAAGCGCCCGAGATTGGGCACTGGACGTTCAGCACCAACGGCGTCGCTACCGCCGGCATGCACCGGATTCCGACGATCGGATTTGGCCCGGGCCACGAACGTTTCGCTCATGCACCCAACGAGCAGACCGAGGTCGAGCACCTCGTCTGCGCGACCGCTTTTTACTCTGCCCTTGTCGATGAATTCGCAAGGGAATACGACCGGGAGACCCATTAAAGTGACTCGCCTAGCAAAACCTATTCCTGATCACATGAAAGGCCGCGACTGGCTGATGACACAAGACTGGTCGGACGAAGAAATCGAACTGGCGCTGGATACCGCCGATCAATTGAAGGACGAGTTCAAGAGTGGTGTGCCAACGCTGCATCTCGCGCACAAAACCGCCTTTCTTATTTTCTTCGACAAGTCCACGCGGACCCGCAATTCTTTCGAGGCTGGCATGACGCAGCTCGGCGGACATGCGCATTTTATCGACTCCGAAACTTCACAGATCGCGCACGGCGAAAGCCCGAAAGATATGGGTATCATTCTGTCCGGTTACGGACACGGCATTATGATTCGCCATGACCTCGTCCCTGGCGAAGGCCAACGCTATATGCGAGAAGTCGCGAGGCACGCATCGATACCGGTGATCAACATGCAGTGCGATGTCGACCACCCTTGCCAGACCCTGGCAGACCTCATGACAATTCGAGAAGAGTTTGGTAAAGATCTGAAAAATATAAAAATTGCTGTCTCATGGGCCTATGCGCCCAGCTATGTGAAGCCGATGTCTGTGCCGCAGGGCCTGATCATGTTAATGACCCGATTCGGCATGAATGTGACGCTCGCGCACCCACCCGAGTATCGGCTGATGGAGGAACCGATGAGGCTGGCGCGGGACAACGCCGCTCGTTCCGGCGGAAGCTTCAACGTCGTGGACAACATGGAAGATGCGTTTGCGGAGGCCGACATCGTTTACCCGAAAAGTTGGGGCGTCGAGTCTCTGTTTGGCAAGCCGGACGAAGCCATGCAGGTCGCGCAGAAGTATCGGCACTGGATTTGTGACGAGACGATGATGGCGCGCGCCAATCAGCGGGCTGTATATATGCATTGCCTGCCGGCGGATCGCGGCTCTGAAGTCACTGACGCGGTTATCGACGGCCCGCAATCCCGCGTCTATCCCGAAGCAGAGAACCGATTGCATACCGCCAAAGCCCTTATGGCACTGACGATGTAAGAC
>JAHEJD010000016.1:0-36565 GCA_024639005.1 Chromatiaceae bacterium
CCGCAGCCGCGCACACAACAGATGCTCACCGCAGAAGATGTAGAGTGGCAGATAACAGTAGCAGCGGTAGTAGCCGTGGAAGAAGCGACCCTCCTGATGACCATGCAGCGGATCATCGGTGGCATCGAGGTCGAGCCAGATCTCGCGCGGCGGCTTCGCATGTGATTCGACAAACAGATCGACCAGCAGCCGATCCAACGCATCCGGATCAGCGGCGATACGTCTGTAGCGATCCGTCGCTGCCAGCGTCGGGGTACTGAGCTCCAAACGGTTGAGTGTGCTCGAGCCGGCCAATGGATTACCCTGATCTTGCTCACGGACGCTCGCCTCACCGGTCAGATCCTGTTTGCCGACGAGCAGGGCCAGCACGCTGTCTTTGCGCAGCACGTCATGGTCATTCAGATCTTCGTAGCCCAGCGCCAGTCCGTATACCCGTTGCGCGACCAACGCCTGCACGGTGTGCTCAATGCTGTTGGGATTGCGATAGTCGCTGAAACACCCCGCCAGCCGATCCAGCAGCCCCATGCGCTGATCCACCTCGCGCAGCAGCAGTCCGCCCGCGTCTGAAGTAATGCGCCCGCCGTCAAAACGGCCCACAACCTCACGCCGACCCCGGGGGTGAAATTCGAGCTGCTCCGGTTTACACTCTGTCGCCATAGGCCTCTTTCTATCGTTGCTTGTAAGTGCCTGCCAGCTCTCACTTTATGCAACAAAAAGAGGCCTATTTCTATCCCTACGGTGAGCGATGCGGGTTAGCTGCCGCCAACACAACAAGCAGAGATCCCAGATGAGTGAATTCAATGAATCCGTGGTAGTTATCACCGGCGCTGCCGGTAACCTCGGCAGGGCGGTCGCGCAGGCCTTTGCTGCTCGCGGCGCCCATCTCGCGCTGCTGGACCGCAATGTCGACGGCATGCACCAGACGATCGATGCCTGTTCCGGACAGGCATCCGCGAAGGTGTTCCCAACCGATCTGATCGGCGCCGCGGCGGTGGACGACAGCATCGCTCGGGTACTGGCGGCGCATCAACGGATAGACGTGCTCGCCAACATCGCCGGCGGTTTTACGATGGGACCCTTGATTCAGGAGACCGAGGATCGCGACTGGGATTTCATGATGGATCTGAACGTGCGCTCTGTCTTTCATACCTGTCGACGGGTGATCCCGGCGATGCTCGACAGTAACGGCGGTCGCATCATCAATGTCTCGGCGCGAGCGGCAGAACATGGCAAGGGGCGCATGGGGCCCTACTGTGCCTCCAAGGCCGCGGTACTTACCCTGACCCAGTCGCTGGCCGCGGAGAACAAGTTCCACAACATCAACGTCAACTGCATCTTGCCCGGCACGATAGATACACCACAGAACCGCCAGGATATGGCAGACGCCGATTTCAGCCACTGGGTACCGCCGGCGGCGCTGGCCGATGTCGTGGTTTTTCTGGCCTCTAATGCCGCGCGCTGTGTCACCGGTGCGGCCGTCCCGGTCTATGGTCAAAGCTGACCCGGCCGGGAAGCCGCGCGTGAGACAGAAGACCGTGACTTTCGCGTGCGACGCGGCAGCGGCGCGGCAGCTGGCCATGGTGGTGCGCGCCTACGCGGATGCCGCGTACCCGACGGGTGGCTCAGAGTGCGCGCAGGCCGCACGTGAGGCACTACGGGACGCCGCGGCCCGGTGTGACCTGCACCCCGGCGGCCAGCTGACGCTGCGCAAGCGCCTGCTACCCCAGCTGCGCACGGCCGTCAGCTGGTTCGCTGGCGAACAAGGACCATCGAGTGTAGGATCCGCCGCGGCTCTGGAATTCATCCAGGATCGCCACGACAAGAGTGCCTGATCGAAGGCATCAAACAAAGGGACATGGCCCTCGCACCGCTTCGGTGGGGCAGGAATCTTCTGTTGCCCTTGTTGGGCAGACAACAGTGAAGGAAGAAGTTAGTTATGGCGATGATGGAAGAGTTCAAGAAATTTGCGATGCGCGGAAATGTTGTCGATATGGCAGTCGGCATCATCATCGGCGGCGCATTCGGCACTATCGTCAAGAGCCTGGTCGATGACGTGATCATGCCGCCGATCGGCCTGCTGCTGGGCGGCGTCGATTTCGCCGACCTGTTCGTCACGCTGAAGGACGGCGCAACGGCAGGCCCCTACGCCACCGTACTCGCAGCCAAGGAGGCCGGCGCAGTAACCCTGAACGCCGGGCTGTTCGTCAATAGCGTCATCAGCTTCACCATCGTGGCGTTTGCGGTGTTCCTGCTGATCAAGGGGATGAACTCCCTGCAGAAAAAAGAAGAGGAGCCAGCGGCTGAACCGACTGAGAAGGAGTGCCCGCACTGCTTCACGTCAATACCGATCAAGGCGACCCGCTGCCCGCACTGCACCAGTGAAATAGTCAGTTGAAGCAGACGCCGCGAGGCGGCGGCCACCCGCCGCCGCCGGCAGCGCCCAGCTCAGACCGATCGCTGCCCCAAGCAAGATCGCAGCGGCCGTCCCGCCATACCAGGCAAGCCAGGATGCGGGGCGCTGCTCAGTCATCCACCAGGGGGCAAGTACCGCAGCGAGCAACACATAAATCAGGATGACCGGGCCCTTGCCGAGTATGCCGAGGCCGATACCCAGCCCGGCGACCAGCCATCCCGCCGCGGATTTCCTGCGCCAGGCCACCAGCACACCGAGAAGCGCAATCTCGGCACGCACAGCGACCAGCAGATCGAACAACATCGCCGTGGTCCACAGGACCCACAGCGTCAGCATGAACAATATCCATGCCCCAACCGGTCCGGACGCGCGCTGCCGAGGCCACAGCAGCGCTGCCAGCGGCATGACCAGCAGCGCTCCCACGAGACCCGCAATCGCCGGCACCAGGCGCGCCGCCGCCTCACCGACACCAAACAGTTACCAGGACAGATGGATCAGCCAGAACAGCAGCGGTGGTTTGTGGTCATAGGGTTCGCCATTGAGGTGCGGCACCAACCAGTCGCCACGCAGCCACATCTCCCAGGCGACGCTCACATAACGGGTTTCATCGACCGCGAGAAGATGCCGGCTGAGCAACGCCAGCATCAGCAACAAGACCCATGCGCCGAAAATCGCCAGACCGGTCTGCCAAGGATGTTCGGAAACCTTCATGTCGTCGTTAGTGGGCTGCCGACGATACTCAGGTACCAGATGCCGTGCGGCGGCACGCTAACAGGGCCTGGGCGCCAAGACTCGTCGCCCACCAGATCGGTTCACTCCCGTGCATCGCCGGATTCCGTCGACTCCGCGAGACAAGCGCGGCGCTGCAGCCACATCACACCCAGCAGATCGACGACGCCGACCAGCAGTCGATCCAGCGTGCCATATTTAGACCGGCCGCGCTGACGGTGGCGATGATTGACCTCCACCGAGGTCACGTGGCCGCCGGCACGCTGGACCAGCGCAGGCAGGAAACGGTGCATGTGATCGAAATACGGCAGCGCGAGAAAATCCACTCGGGCAAATACCTTGAGGCCACAACCCGTGTCAGGGGTCGCATCGCCCAGCAACCGGCTGCGCACCGCGTTGGCCACCCGTGAGGACGCACGTTTCAATGCGTTATCCTGGCGCTGCGTGCGATAGCCAGCCACCAAGACAGGTTGGCCCGCTGCCGCCATATAGCCGGCGACGTCCAGCAGACGAGGGATGTCGTCGGGATCGTTCTGGCCGTCGCCATCGAGCGTCGCAATCCACCGCCCCCTCGCCGCCATGACCCCGGTACGCAACGCAGCACTCTGGCCACAGGTGCGGTGGTGGGTGACAACCCGCAGCCATCGGTGGCGCAGGCGGGCGGTTTCCAGCTCACTGACCGTCGCATCGCTGCTGCCGTCATCGACGTACAGGACCTCGAAGTGATATCTGCCATCCAGCGCACTCCGAACTTCAGCCAGGAGTGGCTCGATGTTACCGGCCTCGTTCAGAACAGGGACGACGACAGACAGCTGCATCGGATACCATCCCTCGAAAAGTCCTGTGTGACTTACCCTCTTATCTCACCAACTTCCTGCTGCGGTCACCGCATCGCGCACCAGCGCGGACCGACTAATCGACCGAGGAGGCCTGAAGCATCGATAGATCGGCACGTCGCCATGCGCTGTTCACGATCCGCCAATCGTCGTCTTCTGCGATGAATTCAATATCAAAGCGATACAGATCCGCGCGCACGGCGACCAGGGTCGCAACTGAATCAACGGGTACGCCGGTCATGGCGACGTAGACAACGGCCTGGGCCCTGCGCTCGGCCGGTAAGACATCGATCGTCTTGATGACGCTGAAAAGATAGATCGTGCGGTGTCGCTGCATATAGGCCCACAAAGAGCCGAGCGCGGCCCGCTTGCTCGGATGCCGACGATCCTTGTATTGCGGATGCAGGAACGCCTCGGCCTCTTTTGGGGAGCCGGCCTCGACGGCCTGCTCCAGGCCCTCGATCACGGCCTTTACCGCGTCCTCGGGGCTGGACTGCTCACCGCCGCAGGCCGACAGCAGCAGCAAGGCCGCAGCAGGAAATCGGTGAGATTTGCAGGCTAGCCTCATTCAACGCAGACCGAGGACGTCCTGCATATCGTACAGGCCCTTGCCTCGGCCAATGAGCCAGGAGGCGGCCCGCACCGCGCCCTTGGCGAAGGTCATCCGGCTCGATGCCTTGTGCGAAATCTCGACGCGCTCCCCGTCGCTCGCGAACCAGACCGTGTGTTCGCCGACTACGTCGCCCGCACGGATGGTCTCAAAACCAATCGCCTGAGGGTCGCGTGCGCCGGTCCGGCCTTCGCGGCCATACACGGCGACCTTCTCGAGATCCCGCCCCAGCGCCTCGGCGACGACCTCGCCCATGCGCAATGCCGTGCCGGATGGCGCATCCACCTTGTGCCTGTGATGCGCCTCGATGATCTCTACGTCCGCGTCATCGCCCAACACCTGGGCGGTGAGTTCGAGCAGTCGAAAGCAGAGATTCACACCGATACTCATGTTTGGTGCAAACACGACCCCAATGTCGCTGGCCGCCGCCTGGATTGCGGCCTTCTGCGGCTCAGCCAGGCCAGTCGTGCCTATGATTATCGCTTTGCCATGCTGACGACAGACATCCAGATGCACCATTGTGGCCGCTGGGCTCGTGAAATCGATGACCACGTCGAAGTCGTCGACGACTTTTGTCAGGCTGTGCGAGATGACTACACCCAGCCTCCCAATGCTGGACGCCTCCCCCACGTCGGCACCGACGAGCGTGGAATCCGGCGCCTCGGTCGCGGCCGTCAGCGCCATCCCTTCGGCCGCCGTAACCGCCTCGATCAAAGTCTTTCCCATACGCCCTGCGGCGCCAACGACAGCCACTCGGATCATGCATTCTTCCTAGTACTTGGTCTCGCACATCAGCCTGCGGGTTCATCACCCGGCGAGACTGAACCCACTGACATTACCGGCAGCGATTACCTGCGGTGGTCGCACGTCATAGTCCCATCTTCTCAAAAAATCCCTTCACACTGTCGACCCAAGAATGCGCATTCGGACTGTGCTTGCGTCCGCCGCCCTTCAGCGACTCGTCAAGCTGCTGCAATAGACTGCGTTGATGCTCCGTCAGTTTGACCGGTGTCTCCACCAAGACGCGACAGATCAGATCGCCCTGCGGACCACCGCGCACTGGTTTGACGCCCTTGCTACGCATGCGGAACATCTTGCCGGCCTGTGTGCCCTCAGGGATCTTGAGCATCACCTTGCCGTCCAGGGTTGGGACTTCCAGCTCGCCGCCGAGCGCCGCGGTGGTGAATGCAATGGGGACTTCGCAATATAGATGACTGTCGTCACGGGTGAAGATTGGGTGGTCCCGGACGTGTACCTGCACATAGAGATCACCCGGCGGCCCACCCTGATCGCCAGCCTCACCCTCGCCCGCAAGGCGTATCCGGTCGCCGGTATCCACACCGGGCGGCACCTTGACGGAAAGCGTCTTGGTTTCTTGCAGGCGGCCCTGACCGCGGCAGGCGAGACAGGGGTCTTCGATGACCGTACCTCGACCATGGCAGGTGGGACAGGTTTGCTGAACCGAGAAAAAGCCCTGCTGCATGCGAACCTGGCCGGCACCCTGGCAGGTGCCGCAGGTGCTCGGCGACGACCCTTTCTTGGCACCGCTACCGCCGCAACTACCGCACTGCACCCAGGTAGGCACCTTGATCTTCACACTGGTACCGGTGACGGCGTCCTCGAGGCTCAACTCGAGGTTGTAGCGCAGATCGGCGCCGCGTTGGACTCGCGACCCCCCGCCCCCTCGACCACCCCCGAAGATGTCGCCGAACACGTCGCCAAAGATGTCACTAAAGCTGGCACCGCCACCGAAACCTTGCCCGGCACCCATCGACGGATCAACCCCCGCGTGCCCGAACTGATCATAGGCTGCACGCTTCTGGGCATCCGACAAGACCTCGTAGGCCTCTTTGGCCTCCTTGAAGGTCTTCTCGGCCTCGGCAGACACATCCCCTGTGTTGCGGTCAGGATGGTACTTCATCGCCAGCCGCCGGTAGGATTTCTTGATCTCGGCCTCGCTGGCATTCTTTGCCACACCGAGGATCTGATAGTAATCGCGTTTTGACATTATCGTCTCAAATCAAACATCGACTGGCGACCCAAAAACGAGACCGTGCATCGACCTCGAGGCCGATGCACGGTCTTCAACGGGAACGGTCAGTGACCGCCAGGCCATCGACCCTATTTGCCGTCCTTGACCTCTTCGAACTCCGCATCGACGACATCGTCATCCGACTTGCTCGATGCATCACCCGCGTCGCTGGAACCGCCTCCAGCTGCATCGCTGGAGGCCGTATCGCCCTGCTGCGCATACATCCGCTCAGCCATCTTGCCGGAGGCCTCGGTCAGGACCTTGGTCTTGGCCTCTATCGCGTCCTTGTCCGAGCCTTTCATTGCCTCTTCGAGTTCAGCGATCGCCTTATCGATCGCCTCCTTTTCACCGGCCTCCAGCTTGTCGTCGCCGATCTCTTCCATGGATTTATGGGTCGCATGGATCATCGCATCCGCCTGGTTACGCACCTGAACCAGTTCGTGGAACTTCTTGTCCTCATCGGCATGCGACTCGGCGTCCTGAACCATCTTCTTGATCTCTTCCTCGGACAGTCCGGAAGACGCGGTTATCCGGATCGACTGTGCCTTTCCAGTCGCCTTGTCTTTGGCCGACACGTGGAGGATGCCGTTGGCGTCGATGTCGAAGCTGACCTCGATCTGAGGCAAACCGCGCGGCGCCGGCGGAATATCGGCCAGGTCGAAGCGGCCCAGTGACTTGTTGGCGGACGCCTGTTCGCGCTCGCCCTGCAGCACGTGCACTGTGACCGCGGTCTGGTTGTCGTCGGCCGTCGAGAATACCTGCGAGGCATTGGTCGGGATCGTAGTGTTCTTCTCGATCAGCTTGGTCATCACGCCACCGAGGGTCTCGATACCCAGCGACAGCGGGGTGACGTCCAGCAACAACACGTCCTTTACGTGGCCACCCAGCACACCGCCCTGGATGGCCGCGCCCACGGCCACCGCCTCATCCGGATTGACGTCCTTGCGCGGCGCCTTGCCGAAGAACTTCTCAACTAGTTCCTGCACCTTCGGCATCCGCGTCTGACCGCCGACAAGGATGACGTCGTCGATATCAGCAGCGGAGAGGCTGGCATCCTTGAGCGCAATCTCGCAGGGCGAGAGGGTACGCTGCACCAGTTCGTCGACCAGCGACTCCAGTTTGGCGCGCGTCAACTTGATATTCATGTGCTTCGGACCGCTCGCATCCGCGGTGATGTACGGCAGATTGATGTCGGTCTGCTGGCTGCTGGACAGCTCTATCTTGGCCTTTTCGGCCGCCTCCTTGAGACGCTGCAGCGCGAGCGGATCATTCTTGAGATCCACGGCCTGGTCCTTTTTGAACTCGGCGGCCAGAAAATCGATGATGCGCATGTCGAAGTCTTCCCCGCCGAGGAAGGTATCGCCATTGGTCGACAATACCTCGAACTGATGCTCACCATCGACTTCCGCGATTTCGATGATCGAGACGTCGAAGGTCCCACCGCCGAGGTCATACACCGCCAGCTTCTTATCGCCCTTGGACTTGTCCATGCCGTAGGCCAAGGCCGCTGCGGTCGGCTCGTTGATGATGCGCTTGACATCCAGGCCGGCGATACGGCCAGCGTCTTTGGTCGCCTGGCGCTGCGAGTCGTTAAAGTAGGCAGGTACAGTGATTACCGCCTCGGTGACGGTCTCGCCAAGATAGTCCTCGGCGGTCTTCTTCATCTTTTGCAGCACCTTGGCGGCGATCTCCGGCGGTGCCATCTTTTTGTCGTTCACCGAGACCCAGGCATCGCCGTTGTCGGCCTTGACGATCTTGTAGGGCACCATGTCGATGTCCTTTTTGACCACGTTGTCTTCGAAACGGCGGCCGATCAGACGCTTGATCGCGAACAGGGTGTTGTGCGGGTTGGTCACCGCCTGGCGCTTGGCACTCTGGCCAACCAGGACCTCACCGTCGCTGGTGTAGGCGATAACAGACGGCGTGGTGCGATCGCCCTCGCTGTTCTCTATGACCTTGGGCTTGTCTCCCTCCATCACCGCGACGCAGGAATTGGTGGTGCCAAGGTCGATGCCAATAATTTTGCCCATGATTTCTTGTCTCCGAATCAGGAATTCTTTTGCAACTGGTATATAAATGGTGCTTTGCTGCGTGTTTTCAAGTCGTCGCTGGCGTTTCTCAGGACGCCGGGGCAGGCGCCTGGGAGACCATCACCATGGCCGGGCGTACGAGCCGCCCGTTCAGCGTGTAGCCCTTCTGCACAACAGCCACAACGGTGTTTGCAGGGACGTCGGCACGCGGCTGCATCGACATCGCCTGGTGAAGTTCGGGATTAAAGACCTCGTTCAGCGGGTCGATCTGCGCGACCCCGAACTTGTCCATCGCATCGCTGAGCATCTTCAGGGTGAGTTCCGTGCCTTCCCGCAGTTTCGGCACGTCAGCGGTCTCGTCCTGGGCCGCGTTATGGCCTAATTCCAGGCTGTCCCACACCCCCAACAACTCCGCGACGAACTTGTCGAGGGCGTACTTGTGCGCGTTTTCCAGGTCGCGTGCGTGGCGCCGTTTCAGATTTTCCAGCTCGGCGTGCGCCCGCATCATCTGGTCGTAGTGCTCGTCGGCCTTGGCGCGGGCCTTCTCGAGCAAGTCCATCAGATCCTCCGCAGAGCCCTCTGCAATGTTACTGTCGATCTCCATCTCCGCGGCACTCTCGTCGAAAGTCTCCTCTGCGGCCTGCGTCGTATCCCTTTCCGGTCGACCATCAGCCGCCGGCCGTTTCTTCTGTTCGCTCATAAGAACCTCATACATGCCTTTGTTTTACATACATTTCCCTGCCCGGCCATTAGGCGCATTGGGCGCGAACTTGAAAAATATTGGGGCGAAGGCGGGAAATACAAGTCCCAGCGGGGAATCGCCGAGGAATCTGCCCGCATATCGTACGAAAGTTTCCGGAATCAGGGCGTAATGGTCCGCCTTGGTTTCAGATGCGGGCTACCGGGATGCCAGTGCGCTACCGAGGAGCTTGGCGGTGATATCGACAATCGGAATGACCCGATCGTAGGGCATCCGCGTCGGCCCGATCACGCCGAGTACGCCCACCACGTCTGAATCTATCTGGTAGGGGGAAGTAATCACAGAACAGTCTTTGAGGGTGACATAGCCAGATTCTTCGCCGATAAAGATCTGCACGCCGTCGGCCTCGAGGCTCCGATCAAGCAGATGCAGGATCTCCTGCTTCTCGGTGAAGGCGTTGAACAGGGAGCGCAGACTGTCCATCTGGGCCAGTTCGTCGAAATCCATTAGATTGGTCTGCCCGGCGACGACGAAATCTCCCTGATCGGAGGTCGTGTCGTCACTACTGGCGAAGGCGGCACTCGCCACCTCGAGGGCCTGGACCATCAATTCGTCGAGATTGCGCTTGGTCTCGCGCATCTCGCGCAACACCAGACTGCGGATTCCCTCGAGGTCGTGGCCTGCATAATGGATGGTGATGTAATTGCTGAGCTGTTCGAGTTCGCTGCGACTGAAGACTCGCGACGTCTCGATGATGCGATTGAACACCTCACCGGTCGATGTCACGATCACCGTGAGCACACGGACATCCGAGAGCGGAACGAACTCGATCTGCTTGACCTTGACCTGATTGTGTTTCGGCACCATCACGACGCCGGCAAGATGGGTTAGACTGGACAACAGGCGGGATGCCGAATCGACCAGGTCTGCGGGCGGCTCATGTATATCCAGCTGTTGTTGCACCTGGCGCAGCAGCTTCTGATCGAGCGGTTTCAGCGACAACAGTGAGTCGACAAACATCCGGTAACCGGTCACTGTCGGCACCCGTCCAGCTGAGGTGTGCGGCGAGGCGACGAAACCCAGGTCCTCGAGATCGGCCATCACGTTGCGAATAGTCGCCGGGCTGAGATCAAGGCCTGCGTCCTTGGCCAAGGTTCGCGAGCCGACCGGATGCCCTTCCCGAATGTAGCGCTCGATCAGCACTTTCAGAAAGTGCTGTGCTCTCTCGCTGATTGCGTTTTCCGGTATACCTGTCGCCAATGCCCTTCACCCGTTCCTCAGACCATACTGTAGACCCTGCAGAACCGGCCGGGTTCGAAAGGATTATGAGTAGGCCCAATTTTCCGTGTCAAGGAACAGGCGAGCGGCCTTGGCGACTGCAAGGTCGCGTGCTAGTTTGCCGTTTGGCCCGGCATCGGCGGATGAACCAGAATCGTGAACGACTCGGCTAACCAGTTTCGACGCATCGCGGTCATCGCCAAGCCCGACCCCGCCGGCCACCTGACATCAACGCTGCAGCTTCTGCATCAGGTGCTCAACTCCCGCCAGCTTATGCTGCTGCCCGACCAGCGGACTGCGACCCTGCTCAAGCTCGGGGCCGGTCTGTCGATCGAGGAACTGGCCGCGAACTGCGACCTCGCGGTGGTGGTCGGCGGCGACGGCACACTGTTGCACGCTGCGCGACAGCTCGCCGATCATCGTATCCCGCTGCTCGGCGTCAACCTGGGACGCCTAGGCTTCCTGGTCGACATTACCCCGCCAGATATCGCTGCTGCGCTGCACGCCGTACTCGAGGGGCATTACGAAGAGGATCAGCGGTTTCTGCTGCAGGCCCAGGTGGGCGACCAACCTCCGACGCTCGCGCTCAACGACGTCGTACTGCACAAATGGAACATCGCTCGCATGATCGAGTTCGAGACATGGATCGACGCCCGATTTGTGTATACGCAGCGTTCCGATGGTCTGATCATCTCGACCCCAACCGGCTCCACCGCCTATGCGCTGTCCGGTGGTGGGCCGCTGATGACGCCCGAACTGGATGCGGTCGCCCTGGTACCGATCTGTCCGCACACCCTGAGCAATCGCCCTATCGTCGTCGGTGCCGACAGCAGGATAGAGATCTCCGTCTGTGGCCAGACAGACCCGCGGGATGTGCGCATCAACTGTGACGGGGCGATCAACCTGACCATCGACGAGGGTGACACGTTGCGCGTGACCCGTCATCCCACCCGGGTGCGGCTGCTGCATCCTGTCGGCCATGACCATTTCGATGTCTTGCGCGCCAAGCTCGGTTGGGGTGAGCTGCCCAAGACCTGAATCTGGCGCACCGATCCGGCCCCCACGATGTTGAGCCAAATAACCATCCGCAATCTGGTGATCGTCAGATCGCTCGAACTGCCGCTGACAGCGGGCATGACTGCGCTGACCGGTGAGACCGGTGCGGGGAAATCCATCCTGATCGATGCGCTCGGCCTGGCACTCGGCGACAAGACCGATAACAGCATGATTCGCGCCGGCGAAGACAAGGCGGAGATCACCGTGAGCTTTGATCTAAGCTCGCATGCGGCCGCTCTCGAGTGGTTGGAAGCGCACGACCTTGCAAACGACGATGAATGCCTGGTGCGACGCGTCCTGGTTCGCGACGGACGCAGCCGGGCCTATGTCAATGGAACGCCTACACCGCTGGGATTGCTGCGCGAGCTTGCTGAGCTGATGATCGATATCCATGGCCAGCATGCCCACCAGTCGCTATTGCGGCCGCGCGCACAGCGCCAGCTGCTCGACGACTATGCAGGATTGCAGCAACAGGCAAAGCAGACAGCGCAGGCATTCCATGCATGGCACGAGGCATGTGTCGCCTATGAGGCGCTCAAGCAGGCCGGCGAGGATCGCGCCAACCGGCTCGATTATCTGCAGTTTCAGATAACAGAACTGGACGGCATCGCCTGCGATCACGACACCTTGCGCGGTCTCGAGGCAGAGCATGCGAGACTGGCGCATGCAGACCGGCTGCTCGGCGACACCGGCACGGTGCTGGCGCAGCTGGCTACCGAAGAACCCTCGCTGCAGTCGTCGCTCAATCGTGCCGCACACACCTTAGCGGCGCTCAGCGATCTGGATCCGGCGTTGAAAGAGACACAAGAGCTGCTCGAGACCGCCGGCATCCAGATCGATGAGGCGGCGAGCTCGCTGCGCCACTACCGGGACCGCGTCGAGCTCGATCCACAACGAATGCAGCAGATCGACGAACATTTGGGGCGTCTGCATGATGCCGCGCGCAAACATCGGGTCCGCCCCAATGAACTGGCCGACCTGCTAGAGGCCTTACGCAGCGAGGCGGAGACACTGCACGACGCAGATAACGAGCTGCGCAGACTCGAACAGCGCAAAGGCGCGGCAGAGGACGCTTTCCTGAGCAGCGCACAGTGGCTCAGCAAGGCGCGCGGCGCGGCCGCGCAGAAGTTGTCGCAGACCGTGGGCGAAAGCATGCAGACGCTCGGCATGCGAGGCGGCCATTTTCGGGTTGCGTGCGAGACCGAGGCCACAAAACCCGGTGTCCACGGCATCGATCACATTCGCTTCTTGGTTGCGGCCAATCCCGGACAACCCGAGGCGCCGTTGGCGGACGTGGCATCCGGCGGTGAACTCTCGCGTATCAGCCTGGCGATCCAGGTCGCTACCGCCAACTGCGGAACGGTACCGACCCTCATCTTCGACGAGGTGGATGTCGGCATCGGCGGTGCCGTGGCGGAGATCGTCGGCCAGCTGCTGCGTCGTCTGGGCAACGGTCGCCAGGTCCTGTGCGTTACCCACCTCGCTCAGGTCGCGTCCCAGTCTCACCAGCATCTGCGCGTGCACAAGACGACCGACGGCAAAACGACCGAGACGCGTATCGACGTCCTCGGCAACGAGGGTCGGATAGAAGAGATCGCGCGCATGCTCGGCGGCGTCGACATCACAGAGCAGACTCGTCGGCATGCCGACGAGATGATCCGGCGCGCGCAGCTCGTTTCCTGATGCAGGATCCCGGCGCACCCAGGTCGCTGCGAGATCCGCAATCCACGCCAGCCGCGAAGTTCAATTGCCCAGATTTCCAGAAATAGGTTGCAATAACTGCGCTAGCGTTATGAAATAGATTCACAATAATCTCGTGCCGAACAACTAGATTCGCAAGCAACGGGACACGTCGACAACCAGCCCGCGTAACGGGCGATGACGGACCATGGGTACCGTCGGATCGGCTGGACCACATTGCATACACGGGCGGTCTTTGTGTTTGACACGGTCTCTCTGGCATTCTGGCTGTTCGGCGCCGCTACGCTGGCGGTCGCCTATTTCGTGCGCGGGGTTGCCGGTTTTGGATCGGGCCTGATCGCCATCCCGCTGTTGGCGCTGGTCCTGCCGCTGACCCTGGTGGTCCCCCTGGTGGTATTTCTAGACTATGTCGCGTCGGCCAGCCACGGCCTGAAGGACCGCGCACAGATTCAGTGGCACCAGATCTTCCCCCTGCTGCCTTTCAGCGCCCTGGGCGTGCTGACCGGCCTCTATCTGTTCCAGGCGATCGATTCCTTGCTACTCGCCCATGGGCTGGGCGTCTTTGTCGTGTTGTATGCGATCTACTCGCTGCTCGCGAGAGACGGTGATAGAAAGGCGTCCAGGCTGTGGGCGGTCCCGGCCGGTGGCTTTGGCGGCCTGGTGGGAACACTGTTCGGGACCGGTGGGCCCTTCTATGTTGCCTATCTGAAACACCGGGGACTGCCGAAGACCCAATTTCGCGCAACCTTTGCCACGGTGTTCTTGCTGGATGGCGCCGGCCGACTGCTGGGCTACCTGGCCGGTGGCTACTTCGTTCGCGAGTGGCTGCTGATGGCGGCCGTATCGTTGCCGATCATGGCAATCGGCCTGTATCTCGGCGGTCACGTTCACACCAATATCAGCCAACGTGCCTTTCAGATCGCGATCAGCCTGCTGCTCTTGGTCAGCGGCATCTCGCTGCTGTTGCGTTGACAACAGCGTTTTTGGCAAATGAAATCGGTGCGCCGCATAGGAAGTCGATTCCCTACCTAAAGCCAACGCTATTGCGGGCGCTAACGCTCACATGCAGGTGGAAGACCGGACATGGGGGCGCACGGGGTGAGCAGCAAAATTCTGCGACGCCTGTTGACCGTCGGCTTGATCGGCGTATTGCATCTGCCCCTGATCTTTCTGGCGATCGCGCTGCACGATAATCTCGGACCGGGTCAGGACCTGACCGACCTCAGTCCGCTTTCGCTCATTTCGCTGTTTGCCGGCCTCACCCTACCTTATGCCCTGCTCGCCATGCTCGGTATCCCGTGGAATCCACAGCGGGCGCGACTGAACGAGTACGATAGCTAACGGTTACTCCCGGCAGCATGCAGGGTAGAATCCTGCGTCGCGTGTGAGGGAGGGGCCGTGAATGCGCGACACAGAGAAACAAAAGGCACGGTCCGAGTTGGCGGAGCGCCTGGCCGCCATGTCGCGCGGCCGAAAGATCGTCCTGATCGTCTTCATCATCTGGTTGGTCCAGGCGCTTCCCAAATGGACGGCAGCGATAATGGCCGACGGAGAGACATCCGCGGCGATTATGACATTCTTCATTACCCCTCGTTAGCGCGCCCGTTCGCGCCAGACCGCCCGCTCACCGACGGGCGAATCACCAGTCGAGATGATGCTCTTCGGTATCCTCCAGGCGCTCGCCCGGGTCCTCGACTCTGCTTTCCGACAGCGCCGCGTCGACCAGGGCCTGCTGCTGCGTTCGATGCAGATCTGCACTGCCACAGGCCGGCGAGGCCGAGGGCGCGCGCCCTGCATAACCCAATATCTGGCGGTCACCGGTAAGGACTCTCAGATGGTGCTGAATCTGGTACCAGGCGCCCTGGTTTCTCGGCTCCTCCTGACACCAGACGATTTCAGAAGCTGCCGAATACTGACCCAACAGCTCCCCAAGGCGCCGTCGCGGGAAGGGGTAAAGCTGTTCGATGCGCAGGATCGCGATATCGTCGATGCCGCGCTGCCGTCGTGCGCCCAACAGGTCGAAATAGACCTTTCCGCTGCACAGGACCACGCGACGCACCCCATTTGACGTCAGCCCATCGATCTCCGGCTGGACGGCCGCCAGGGCGCCGCCAACGAACGCATCCAACGATGATTTGGACAAGGGGTGACGCAGCAGGCTCTTGGGCGTCATCACCACCAAAGGGCGACGGAAGCGCCGTTTTATCTGATCCCGCAGCAGATGGAAAAACTGCGCCGGCGTGCTTGGCACCCACACCCGCATATTGAGCTCGGCACACAGCTGCAGGAAGCGCTCCAGCCGTGCCGAGGAGTGCTCCGGGCCCTGGCCCTCGAATCCATGCGGCAGGAACAACGTCAGCTGACAAAGCCTGCCCCATTTCAGATAACCGCTGGCGATGAACTGATCTATGACCATCTGGGCGCCATTCGCGAAATCGCCGAATTGTGCCTCCCAGATCACCAGCGTGTTCGGCATGGAGGTCGCATAACCGTACTCGAAGCCGAGTACCGCGAGCTCTGACAGCAGCGAATTGATCACCTCGAACCGCGGCTGGCCCTCGAACAGGTGCGCCAGCGGGATATAACTGCGGAAATCACTCTGGTCGTGATACGCCGCGTGACGATGGGCGAAAGTGCCGCGTATGGAATCCTGCCCTGACAACCGCACCGCATGTCCGTCGTGCAGCAGCGTGGCATAGGCCAGTGTCTCCGCCATACCCCAATCCACGGCGACTTCACCCGCAAGCATGCCTCGCCGCTCATCGATCACTCGCGTGACGCCGCGCTGCAGCACAAACTCCTCGGGCGGCGCCAACGCGCGCTCGCCCAATCGACGAAGTTGCGACAGTGGCACGCGGGTGTCGACCGCTTCATCGGGGCGCGCATTCAGGTACTGCTCCCAATGGGCCTCATAACCTGTGCGCGACCCATGTAGGAACTCCCGTACCACAACTTGTCCCTGGTCGAGCGACGCCCTGTAGGCCTCGCTGAGGGCGGCCGGTTCACGTTCGTCGATCAGGCCATCCTCCACCAGCCGCTGCGCATAGAGGGCACGCGTGGTCTGCAGCTGCTTGATGCGCCGATACATCTGCGGCTGCGTCATCATGGGTTCGTCGGCCTCGTTGTGGCCATGCCGCCGGTAACAGACCAGGTCGATAACCACATCATTATGAAACGTTAGACGGTAATCGAGCGCCAGGCGGGTCACGAACAATACGGCATCCGGATCATCCCCGTTGACATGAAATATCGGCGCCTGAATCAGTTTCGCCACCTCGGTGCAATAGAGCGTCGAACGCGCCTCCTGTGGATGGCTGGTGGTAAACCCGATCTGGTTGTTGATCACCACATGAATGGTGCCGCCGGTTCCATAGGCCGGCGTCTTGGATAGATTCAGGGTCTCTGTGACCACGCCCTGACCGATAAAGGCCGCATCACCATGCACGATGACGGGCAGAACCAGGTCGCGTGCGTCCTCCTCGTGGCGGTCCTGTCGAGCCCGGCAGCCCCCCTGCACAACGGGCGCGACGATCTCCAGATGCGAAGGATTGAAGGCCAAGGAGAGGTGCACCGGACCGCCCGGGGTCTGGATATTGGAGTAGAAGCCTTGGTGGTACTTGACGTCGCCGGAGCCATCGCGCGGGTCCGCGTCGCGTCTTCCTTCGAACTCGGAGAACAATTCGCGCGGCGCCTTGCCCAGGAGATTGACCAGGACGTTCAGGCGTCCGCGATGTGCCATGCCGATCACGATATCTGTGACACCCCGCTTGCCGCCTCCCTGCACGATCTCGTCCAACGCGGGAATCAGGGAATCGCCGCCCTCGAGAGAGAACCGCTTCTGACCGACGTAGCGACGATGCAGGAACTGCTCGAGGCCCTCTGCCGCGGTGAGATCACGCAGCGCATCGATGCGCTCCTGATCCGAATGTTGATCCGCCCAGAGACCCCGTGTCGATTCCAGGCGGCGTTCAATCCAGCGCCTCTCGTCGGAAGCGGAAAGGTGCATATGCTCGCTGACCAGGGTGCCGCAGTACACCCGCTCAAGGGTATCGAGCACTTCATGCACGGGAAGCGCACGCTCAGCATCGATGGACACCACATCTACCTTCTGTCGCAGCGTCCCGGAATCGAGCCCGTAATAGTCCGCGGTAAGTTCCTTCGGACGCCGCCGCTCCATCAGACCCAGAGGATCGATATCGGCAAAGAGATGGCCAAGCATGCGATAGGCCATGATCAGCCGCTGAATACCGGATGACGGCGCCTTGGCCTTGTCCGGCGCGCTCGGCATATCGCCCAGCTGGATCTCGCGTGACGTGCCGCCGGCGCCATGCTCGAAACCATAGAAAAAGCTGCGCCACTCCGGCGCCACGCTCTCCGGTGAATCGCGAAACGCCTCGTACAGCTGATCAATGTACTCGGCGTTGGCACCGCTGAAACCAGAGGCGCGACGCCGTGTTTTTAGCGGTTCGTCCATGTCGTTACTCAACGATCAACGGCCCCTACCGGGGGCGATAGCGATCCACTTGGCGATCGAACTCACCCGGTTGGCATACAACAGGGAAAGCACCTCGGATCGTAGACAGGGACTATATCCGAAAACACGAGCCGCCCCTGCCTGCCGCGATCATCGCAGTTGCTGTCGCAACACGCAGGCTCCTCGGCTCAACGCCCGGCCCCCGACTCGCACCGCAGGTCCCGCAGCGCTGCCGGCACCTGCAGACCGATATTTTGTAAGCCCTGTTCTAACCTGATCACCAGCCAGCGGATCACCGGGCAGCTGCGCCGCAGCACAGGCGTGAAGAAGCCCCGGAAAATTGACTTGTTGCCCATTCGCACGTCCAACGCCATGGTCAGCACTAGACCGAGGGAGAGTCCGAGGAAGATGTTGGACATCAAGCCCCCGAGCAAGCCGCCGTAGATCAACGGCACTGCGCGGATCAATAGGCGGGCAGATGCCTCCGCGGTGTCTTCCGGCATCTCGTGGGTGTAGTGGCCGTATTGATCCCGGTGCGGCTGCGCGACGCCCTCGACCGCATCCATCGGCTGGTCGGTCTCGCGGTGTCTTGTCTGTGTCGGTTCGTTCTGGAGCATGCGCTTATCGCCTCCTGGTACTGCTTGAGTTGAATGCCGGCCGGGCGCCGACAAGACGCCAGTGGCCGCAGGTAAAGAAATCCATGAAATTGTGCACTGCAGCAAACGTGCCTGCATTGAGAAATCGCATGCAATGCGCTGAAACAATGAAGGAAACACGGATTTCCAGAATGGTTGCCGGGATCTATCGTCGCGGTAAGCTGCCCTGCGAATCCGCGCCTGCTGCGCCGATTTCCCGAAAACCATCGCTACTGCGTTAGCGGCCGGTCGACCCGGCTGCTTTACTCGCCATGCGCTGATCCCCGAAATCTTCTTGCAGGTTGAGCCCCCTCAGAGCCGCAGCCAATCCAGCAGTCCTGGCAGCAGGGCGGCGCTAAACAGCGCCGACAACGCCATCGCGAGGCCCGAAAACGCGCCCATCCGGGGGCTGACCTGAAATGCCCGTGCGGTGCCGATGCCGTGGGCCGTCACGCCCATGGCGATGCCCTTGACGCTGTCATCGCGGATGCGAAGCAAGGAAAACAACCCGGCACCGAGCACGGCGCCGAGGATACCCGTGGCCACCACCAATACTGCCGTCAAGGACGGCAGGCCGCCCAACTGATCGGAGATACCCATCGCGACCGGCGCCGTCACCGATTTGGGGGCCAGCGATATCTGCGTAAGCGCAGTGGCGCCCATCAAGCCCGCAATGACGATTGAGCTCAGAGCGCCCACCAAGACCGCTATGACAACGGTGACAAGGACCGGCAGCCAAAGCCTTTTCAGCTGGGACAGCTGTTGATAGAGCGGGACCGCCAGAGCGACGGTTGCGGGACCGAGTAGAAAATGCACGCCGACCTCACCCACCAGCTGGTAGACAAGCAAAATGGTCAGGCCGTAGATAACGTTCATGTACCGTGCACCGTGCAGACCTCGAACCAGGCGTTCAAGATACTGCAGAGCGAGATGGCATGGTCGGGCAGACAAACTCCCCGGCCTCTCGACCGGGGAGGCTCGACTTCACATAGCCAGCTTGAGCACCACTTCCTGTCCGCGTTTCGCCGATTCGACAAACGCCGGCATTTTGTCGAAGTTCATGTAGCGATAGATCTCGGGCGCCATGCTGTCTATCTTCGTCGCATAGGCCATATATTCTTCGACCGTCGGCAGCCTGCCCATCACTGCGGTAATCGCCGCCAACTCGGCAGAGGCAAGGTACACATTGGCCCCCTGCCCCAGCCGGTTGGGGAAGTTGCGAGTCGAGGTCGAGACCACGCTCGAGTTGGCCGCGACCCGTGCCTGGTTGCCCATGCACAATGAACAGCCCGGCATTTCGGTGCGCGCGCCGGATGTGGCGAAGATGTTGTAGTAGCCCTCTTCCATCAACTGGTGCTCGTCCATCTTTGTCGGCGGCGCGATCCACAATCGGGTCGGGATTACCTCACCGGCCGCCTGCAGCAATTTGCCGGCGGCGCGGAAATGTCCAATGTTGGTCATGCACGAACCGATAAACACCTCATCGATCTTGTCGCCAGCGACCTCGGACAGCGGCTTCACGTCGTCCGGATCGTTCGGACAGGCGAGCAGCGGCTCGGTTATCTTGGACATGTCGATCTCGATCACCTCGGCGTACTCCGCATCCGCGTCGGCTCGCATCAGCGTCGGATTCGCGAGCCACTCCTCCATCGCGCGGGCGCGCCGCTCGAGCGTGCGGACATCCTGGTAGCCATTGTCGATCATCCAGCGCAGCATCACGACGTTTGAACGCAGGTACTCGGCGACCGATTCCTCGGACAGGTCGATGGTACAGCCGCCGGCGGACCGTTCGGCCGAGGCGTCGGACAGCTCGAAGGCCTGCTCCACGGTCAGGTTAGGCAGGCCCTGAATCTCTAGAATCCGGCCGTTGTACACGTTCTTCTTGCCCTTTTTCTCCAGCGTCAGCAGACCGCGCTGGATCGCAGCGTAGGGGATCGCGTTGACCAGATCGCGCAGCGTGATCCCCGGCTGCATCTCGCCGGTGAACCTGACCAGCACGGATTCCGGCATGTCCAGCGGTATCACGCCGAGCGCTGCACCGAAAGCGACTAGCCCGGAGCCGGCCGGGAACGAGATGCCAAGCGGGAAACGCGTGTGCGAATCGCCGCCGGTGCCGACCTGGTCGGGCAGCAGCATACGGTTGAGCCAGCTGTGAATGATGCCGTCGCCCGGGCGCAACGAGACGCCGCCACGCGTCTGGATAAAGTCCGGCAGAGAATGCTGGGTGTTGATGTCGACCGGCTTCGGATAGGCCGCGGTGTGACAGAAGGACTGCATCACCAGGTCGGCGGAAAAGCCGAGGCAGGCAAGTTCCTTGAGCTCGTCGCGGGTCATCGGACCGGTGGTGTCCTGGCTGCCGACCGTGCTCATGCGCGGCTCGCAATAGGTGCCCGAGCGGATGCCGGCGACGCCGCAGGCCTTGCCAACCATCTTCTGCGCCAGCGTGAAACCCTTGCCGCTGTCTTCCGGATCGACCGGGCGGCGGAAGACCTCGCTGTGACCGAGACCCAGCGACTCACGCGCCTTGGCGGTCAGGCTGCGGCCGATGATCAACGGGATGCGCCCCCCGGCCTGCGCCTCGTCGAGCAGCACCTGAGTCTTCAGCGAAAACGCGCTGATGACCTTGCCGGATTCATCCTCGATCGTACCCGCGTAGGGCTTGATCACGATCGCATCGCCCATGTTCAGGTTATCGACCGGGCACTCGATCGGCAGCGCACCAGAGTCCTCGACGGTATTGAAGAAAATCGGCGCGATCTTGCCACCGAGCACCACGCCACCCGCCCGCTTGTTGGGCACGAACGGGATATCATGGCCCATGTGCCACAGCACCGAGTTGGTGGCCGACTTACGCGACGAGCCGGTACCGACCACGTCACCGACATAGGCCAATGGTAGCCCCTTCCGCTTGAGTGCCTCGATCGTCGTCATCGGTCCGACCTTGCCGGCATCATCCGGTTCAATGCCGTCGCGCCCGTTCTTCAGCATCGCCAGCGCATGCAGCGGTATATCTGGTCGCGACCAGGCGTCCTGGGCCGGCGACAGATCGTCGGTATTGGTCTCGCCGGTCACTTTGAAAACGGTCAGTTTGATCTCTGCCGGCACCTTTGGCTTGCGCGTGAACCATTCGGCCTCTGCCCACGACTGGATCACTGCCTTGGCGTTGGCGTTACCGGCCCCGGCCTTCTCCTCGACGTCGTGAAAGGCATCGAACATCAGCAGAGTGAACTTCAGCTGCTCGGCCGCCAGTTCGCCCAGTTCGGGATCGTCGAGCAAGGCGATCAGCGGTTGAATGTTGTAGCCGCCCAGCATGGTCCCCAACAGCTCGATCGCCTGGCGCCTGTCGATCAGCGGCGATGCAGCGTCACCCTGGGCAACCGCGGCCAGGAAGCCCGCCTTCACGTAGGCCGCCTCATCGACACCCGGCGGCACGCGGTCGGTCAGCAGCTCGACCAGGGCCTGCTCCTCGCCAGCCGGCGGGGTCTTCAACAGTGCGACCAGCTCGTTGACCTGCTCGGCGCTCAGCGGCAGCGGCAGGATGCCCTGGGCGGCGCGTTCTTCGACATGTTTACGGTAGGCTTCGAGCATGCTGGGACCTCATTGGCTAACCAAAGAATGACTGCCGCGGCTGGGAAGCGGCGGCCTAGCGGGGTCATAGTACGGACCACCGCGGGCGAGGGGCGAATCAACGTATGGCCTGAACGCGGTTCAAAATAGCAAAGCGAAAACCATACGTACAATGGATACTTTGCATGTATAACATGTTATTTTTGCATGTATGGACCTATCCCTGATCCGCTCCTTCCTCGCCGTCGCCGAGTCCGGCGCGATCACGGAGGCCGCCGAGCAGATCGGTATCACCCAACCCGCCCTGTCGCGCCGTATCCAGCAATTGGAGCATCATCTGGGCGTCGCACTCCTGACACGGGGCCGCAAAGGCGCCGTACTGACCGAGATCGGCCGACTTGTGCAATCCGAGGCCCAGGCCATCGTCGCGCGTTATGAGCATATGCGCGAGATCGTGTCCGATCATCAGCGTCTGGCGGCCGGGAGCGTGCGCATCGGCGGCGGCGCGACCGCGGTGTCTTTTATTCTGCCAGAGGCGATCGCCGCATTTCAGGCGACGCACCCACAGGTGCGATTCCAGATGCGCGAGGCCGGGAGCACCGAGATCGCCGCGGACGTCGTGGCCGGACACCTAGAGTTGGGCGTCGTCACGCTGCCGGTGCGCGACCGTGAACTCCATGTCACGCCATTGACCACCGACCGCATCGTGCTCGTCGCCCGACGCGATCATCCACTGGTGCAACGCCGCCGGGTGCGTATCCAGGACCTTGCAGACCAGGCGTTCGTCGCCTTCGAGGCCGGCAGTGCCTTGCGCCAGATAATCGACAGCAAGCTGCGCGATGCGGGGGTCGAGGTCAAAGTGGTCATGGAGCTGCGATCGATCCCCGCTATCCTGCGGATGGTGTCGACGACCGGGAATCTGGCCTTTGTCAGTCAGCTCGGTATGCCGCGGGAGGGCGACGTCGTATCGCTGCCGGTACAGGGTCTGCGCATTGAACGTCGCCTGGCCGTGATCGCAAGACGCGCAGCCATACTCTCCCCGGCGGCAGACGCCTTCGCGCAGCGCCTGCATGCCCTGCACGGCTGAGCCGCCCTGTCCTTTCGATATGCGAGCCAGCACAAAAGGCGTAGTATCGACGGCGCGAAAACCTGACGTGGAATGCTCATCATTTAGCGCTTTAATGCCAGATGAGTTGACAGGTTTTTCGCTCGATACCAACAATGATCGGATAATTTAGAAATACACATTCCTGGAGGAGGAGCCATGTCAGAGGTCAAGACCTACCCGGTGCCCGCGGATTTCGCAGCCCAGGCCAATGTCACCGCGGAACAATACGAAGAGATGTACAGCCGTTCGATCGCAGACCCGGCCGGTTTCTGGGGCGAACAGGCCGAGCAATATCTCACCTGGTTCAAGAAATGGGACACCGTGCTGGATTGGTCATTCGGGCAGGAAGACCTCCACATCAACTGGTTCAAGGGTGGAACCCTGAACGTCTCCTACAACTGCCTCGACCGTCACCTCGACAGCCGAGGCGACCAGGTCGCCATCATCTGGGAGGGGGACGATCCGAACGAAGATCGCAAGATTACCTATCGCGAGCTGCATGAAGAGGTGTGCCGGTTCGCCAATGTGCTAAAGGGTCGTGGGGTGAAGCGCGGCGACCGTGTCTCGCTGTATCTGCCGATGATCCCCGAGGCGGCCGTGGCGATGCTGGCCTGCACCCGCATCGGGGCCGTTCACTCGATCGTGTTCGGCGGCTTCTCTCCGGATGCACTCAAAGACCGCATCAATGACTCCGACTGTAAGGTGGTGATCACCGCGGATCAGTCGATGCGTGGCGGCAAGAAAGTGCCGTTGAAGACCAACGCAGACAAGGCGATCGAATCCTGTCCGCAGGTCGATACCTGCATCGTCGTGCGGCGTGGCGGCGAGCCGGTACATTGGGTGGAGGGTCGCGACGTCTGGTACCACGAGGCGGTTGGCGCCGCCTCCGCCGATTGCGACGCCGAGGAAATGGCGGCCGACGATCCACTGTTCATCCTTTACACCTCGGGGTCGACGGGCAAGCCCAAAGGGGTGTTGCACACCACCGCCGGCTATCTGCTGCAGTCGGCAATGACCCACAAGATCGTCTTCGACTACAAGGACGGCGAGGTCTATTGGTGTACCGCGGACATCGGCTGGGTCACCGGCCATAGCTACATCGTCTATGGCCCACTGGCCAACGGCGCGATCACGGTGATGTTCGAAGGGATCCCCACCTACCCCGACATCTCCCGCTTCTGGCAGGTCTGCGACAAGCACAACGTAGCGACTTTCTACACCGCGCCGACCGCGATCCGCTCGCTGATGAGTGCCGGCGACGAGCCGGTCAAGAAGACCAAACGCTCATCACTGCGCCTGCTCGGCACGGTCGGCGAGCCGATCAACCCAGAGGCCTGGGAGTGGTATTACCACGTCGTCGGCGACGAACGTTGCCCCATCGTCGATACCTGGTGGCAGACCGAGACCGGTGCACACATGCTCACCCCGTTGCCCGGCGCCACGCCGCTCAAACCGGGTTCGGCGACCAAACCGTTCTTCGGCGTACAACCTTGTCTACTGGACGATCAGGGGAACGAGATCGCGGGTAATCCCGCCGAGGGAAATCTGGCGATCAAACACCCCTGGCCATCGCAGATGCGCACCTTATACGGCGATCACAAACGCTTCTTCGAGACCTATTTCGCGATGTACCCGGGCTACTATTTCTCCGGCGACGGCGCGCGACGCGACGCAGACGGCTATTACTGGATCACCGGTCGCGTCGATGACGTCCTCAATGTCTCCGGGCACCGTCTGGGCACCGCCGAGATCGAGTCGGCACTGGTGTTGCATGAAAAAGTGGCCGAGGCGGCCGTGGTCGGCTATCCGCATGAAATGACCGGCCAGGGGATCTACGCCTACGTCACCTTGATGGCCGGCGAGCAAGGCAACGACGAACTCAAGACCGAGCTGGTCAAGCTGGTGCGCACCGAGATCGGTCCGATTGCCAAGGTCAACCTGATCCAGTGGGCACCCGGTCTGCCCAAGACCCGCTCAGGCAAGATCATGCGCCGCATCCTGCGCAAGATTGCCGCCAACGAGCTGGAGAACCTCGGCGACACCTCAACGCTGGCCGATCCCTCGGTGGTCGATCACCTGATCGAGAACCGCGAGAACAGATAGACCCCAGCGACGCGGTTGCGCTCGATGAGCCCCGGCCCAGTGCCGGGCTTGTCCGTTGCAAGAGACTATCCGCTGAGATGGAACGCGATGGGTACCGTGATCGACCAGGCATCGCGGGCCAGGGCCTGGGGGATGGGCTGAAACGGGGAGATACGCCGCAAGGTCTTCAGCGCGGCCTCATCCAGGCGACGCGAACCCGAAGACTCGGTGACCGTGATATCGGTTAGTTCGCCGGTCTTGCGAATCACGAAGCTGACCACGACCCTACCCTCTTCACCGCGGCGCCGCGACACACGCGGGTAGTACTTACGGCGATCGATGCTTGCCGCCAGGGCCGCCAGATAGTGCTGTCTCTGCTGTGCATCGGCGGCCGGCGCCGTGGATTGCACTGGCTCGATCGGCGCAGCCCTCGCCATGCTCACGGCTCGTTCCGCCTCCGGCTCCGGCTGCGCCTCCCGCTGGGCAGACTCGCGCACCTTGGAGGTCGGCCGGGGACTGTCCACCCGCCCGGCAACCTGTCGCTGCGGCCTGGGCTGCACGTGTCTGGTTCTTTCTGCAAGGCCCGCGGCGTCAACGGCCGGCTGTTCGACGGGTTTCACGACCCGCGGCCGCTCGGGCTCGACTGCGGCCGATGCGGGCACTGTATCCTCGACAGGGGAACGTTCGACAGCTGCCGGCTGCGACGGCTGCAATACCGTCAGCCGCAGCGTGAGCGGACTGGCCTGTTGCGCGATTGTTGGCACCGGCGCACGCCAAGACAGCGACAATACTGCAGCCACGGCCAGATGGACTGACATCGAGATCAACAGCGCGATGCGCAGCGACGTTGTCACCAGGGTTCACACGGCATTCAGCAAAAACCCCGCCGCGGCGGGGTTGCTCGAGATCCGTCGGGCAGACTCAATTGAAGGTAAAATTGTCGCGCATGATGGTGGGCGCACGCCGCGCGTTCTTTTCAAACTCGTCGCCGACGTCGATCGGGTTCGGGATATCGATGGTCGGCGCCTTCCAGCCTGGCGGCACGCGACCCATGCGGGAGGGTGCATTCATCATATCGTCCCAGGCGTCAGACATACCGTCTTGCGGGTCGTGAGGGTTCATCCACGTCTGCGGACCACGTCCCCAGACGCGCGGGCGCATCGGATTGAAGCTGTCGGGCCGCGACATGTCGAAGCTCTGCATGAACGGCATCCCGCGCATGGGGCTGCCACCACCACCACCGAAGGGACCGTTGTTGAACGGGCCGCCGCCGTAGGGACCCCCACCATAGGGACTTCCACCATAGGGACCCCCACCATAGGGACCGCCGCCGTAGGGACCGCGATTGTAGGGTCCGCCGCGGTAGGGGGCCGGACCCGGACCGTAGGCAGGCGCACCGTAGGGGGCAGCGCCAGCTTGCGGGGCCGCAGGGGCTGCCTCTTGTGCCGCGGCGATCTGACTACCCGCCAACAGCAAAGACGCCACCAAGACACGATAATTCGCCATGAAGATCTCCTCAATGTTGTATCTATTGCTGTGCAGCGCACCGCGCCCACGTGCAGTATAGATAATCGATGGGCTCAGAGGAATTTCGCGGCATCCAGCGTGCTGTATGGAACCAGCCCGGTCCCATCCTTAGAGCGTTTAACGTTATATAAGAGTACGCTAATTTACATTCCAGGTCAAGGTCGGTGTCGCCTGCCAAGCACTCGACGCAGGTTGCGTCGGCCGGGCTTATGCCATCGCCCAGCGCCCTCCCACACCCTTTTGCAATCAGGCCATACCGCACCGCAGATCGGCACAGATATCATCGAGGGCCTCCAGCCCCACCGCGATCCGGATCAGGCCGTCGCTGATCCCGGCAGCCGCGCGCTGTTCGGCGCTCAAACGCCCGTGGGTCGTGGTTGCCGGATGGGTGATGGTGGTCTTCACGTCGCCCAGATTCGCGGTAATCGATAGCATCCGTGTTGCGTCGATCAGCTGCCAGGCCCCCGCTCGGCCACCCTCGACCTCAAACGACACTATCCCGCCGGGCAGGCTCTGCTGCGCCTTTGCAAGCCTATGCTGCGGATGATCGGCCCGGCCCGGGTAATACACCCGGGTGACACCGGGTTGGGCAGCCAGCCAGTCCGCAAGCCGCTGGGCGCCGGCGGAGTGCGCATGCATGCGCAGGCTTAGCGTCTCCAGGCCTTTGAGAAAAATCCAGGCGGCAAAGGGGCTCATGGTCGGGCCCGTGGTCCGCAGGACGCCGTAGACCTCTTCGCCAACGCGCTTTTTGTCGCCTATTACGGCCCCGCCGACGGCCCTGCCCTGACCATCCAGATACTTGGTCGCGGAGTGGATCACGATGTCTGCACCGAGTTCGAGTGGACGCTGCAGCGCCGGCGTACAAAAACAGTTGTCGACCACCAGTACACAGCCGTTCGCCTCGGCGAGCTTGGCCAATGCGCGGATATCGCCCAGCTCGGTCAGCGGATTGGACGGGGTCTCGACGAACAGCAGACGGGTGCGCGGCGTCACGCGTTTCTGCCAGTCTGACACGTCGCTCAGCGTCGCGTAGTCGGTAGTAATGCCGAATCGCGAGAGATACTTGTCGAACAACATCGTCGTGCTGCCGAAGATACTGCGCGAGCTGACGATATGATCTCCCTGGGCCAGCACGGCCATGCAGGTGGCCAGGATTGCGGACATCCCGGAGGCTGTGGCCACACAGGACTCGCCACCTTCGAGTGCGGCCAGGCGCTCCTCGAACACGCGCACCGTCGGGTTGGTGAAGCGCGAGTAGATATTGCCCGAGCTTTCGCCTGCGAATCTCGCGGCCGCTTCCGCCGCGCTACCGAACACAAAACTGGAGGTGGCAAAGATCGGCTCGCTGTGCTCGCCCTCGCCGGTGCGGTGGTGACCGATCCGGATCCCAAGGGTCTCCTGCGCCCAATCCTCATGCTCTTTGTTCACCGCATGTCCTCCGCTCACTGACTGATCTGCAGTGTCCAAGAAAAAAACCTGCCACTGCGGGACGGGCGATCAGCGGTCGTTGTGCAGACCAATCACGGTGGCCGGACGCTGCCGATTGCGTGACGCCTTCGCATCGTCATTGCGATCACATTCGAGGCGCTCCAGATATTCTTTCGTGATGTCGCCAGTGACGTACTCGCCGTTAAATACCGAGGCGTCGAAGCGTTGTACCGCGGTCTTGCCCTTCTTTCCTACCGCGTTGATCAGATCTTCGAGATCCTGATAGATCAGGCCATCGGCCCCGATCCATGCGCAAACCTCCTCTTCGGTGCGCCCGTGCGCTATCAGTTCCGAGGCCGCTGGCATGTCGATACCATAGACATTGGGGTAGCGAACCGGCGGGGCCGCTGAGGCAAAATACACCCTTCTGGCCCCGGCATCGCGCGCCATCTGCACGATCTCGCGCGAGGTTGTGCCACGCACAATGGAATCGTCGACCAGCAGCACATTCTTGCCCTTGAACTCGACATCGATTGGATTCAGCTTCTGGCGCACCGATTTTCTGCGCGCTGTCTGTCCCGGCATGATGAAAGTTCGCCCGATATATCGGTTCTTGATAAAGCCTTCGGTGAAGCGTACGTCGAGTTCATGCGCCAGGCTCATTGCCGAGGTGCGACTGGTGTCGGGGATCGGAATAACGACGTCGATCTTGTCCTTGCCGAGGACGCGCTCGGTCTTTTTCGCCAGCTTCTTGCCCATGCGCAGTCTCGCCTTGTGCACGAAGATGTCATCGATGATGGAGTCGGGCCGGGCAAAATAGACAAACTCGAAGATGCAGGGGCTGCGCTGCCAGGTCTCGGCACATTGCCGGGTATGCAGCTTGCCATCGAGCGTCAGAATAATCGCCTCGCCGGGATCCACGTCACGCACGCGGTCGAAATCCAGCGTATCCAGTGCCACGCTCTCCGATGCCACCATCATCTCCGGACCGTCGCCGCCGTTCCGCACACCAAACACCAGCGGCCGAATACCGTTGGGGTCGCGAAATGCGATGACCCCATAGCCGGGGATCATAGCGACGGCGGCATAGCCCCCTCGACAGCGCTTGTGCACACGCGAGACGGCACGAAACACATCGTTTTCGTCCAGGGAGAGATTGCTGGTCTCAGCATGTAGCTCATGCGCGAAGACATTGAGCAGGATCTCGGAGTCCGAATCTGTGTTGATATGCCGCCGATCCTCACGGAAAAGATCTTGTTTGAGCTCATCGGCGTTGGTCAGGTTGCCGTTGTGCGCCAGGCAGATACCGTAAGGCGAGTTGACATAGAAGGGCTGTGACTCGGCGGACGATGAACAACCGGCGGTCGGGTAGCGCACGTGTGCGATGCCCATGTTGCCGGGCAGATTGATCATATGCTGGTTGTCGAACACATCGCGCGCCAGGCCATTGTCCTTGCGCAGATGCAACTTTCCATTGTGGCTGGTCATAATCCCGGCGGCGTCCTGCCCGCGATGCTGCAAGACCAGCAAGGCATCGTACAAAGACTGGTTGACCAGCCCCGCCCCGACGATTCCGACGACTCCACACATCTCGCGTGCACCCTCTTGTCAGCCGCTAGGCTAGGCAGTGTAACGGAAACGGTCAGCGATCTCCGGCGGCAGCAGATCGCGCAACCAAAAGGCCAGTTCCTCGAAATAGGCGACCAGGCTGGACTCTATCCACCAGCCTTCTTCCGGCAGGGGCGTCAGGCCCGCCAACAACACCAGTACCGCGACCAGCAGGACGCCCCGCGCGGCACCGAACACCATGCCGATTAGTCGATCGGTACCCGACATTCCGGTACGCTGCACCAACTGAATGAGCAAGTAGTTGACCAGGCCGCCAATGGCCAGGGTGATGATCATCAGCGCCGCAAACGCCAGCCCCAGTCGCGCGGTCGGGGATCCGACCCAATCCAGCAGAACCGTCGCAAGGTCGCGAAAGAAGCTCCAGCTGATCCAGAAGGCCAGCACCCAGATCGCCAGCGAGAAGGCCTCGCGCACAAACCCGCGCAGCAGGCTGATCAATGCCGACAGCGAAATGATCCCAATGATCAAAAAATCCGGCCACACCACGGGTCAGCGCAACCATGCCAAGTGTCCGAGCCATCGCAAGCTCGACGGAAGGGGGCGCTGAAAACAGATCATCAGGGATACTGTCGAACCTCAGCCTTGGCGCCGGCGATCTCACTCACTTTCTCCACCATGCCCTGTGCCTCTTCACGTTCGATCACCGGGCCGACCTTGACGCGATAATACCGCTGGCCTTTGATCTCGACGCGCTCGGGATTCGGGGTGGGCAGGCCGGCTTCGCGCAGGCTGGCCACCAGCTTCTGCGCGTTGTCCCGGCTCGAGAGACTCGCCGCCTGGACTATCCATGCGGTCAGCGCCGGGCGTGGCTCGGGCGGGGACTCGGCGGGCGCAGATGGCACTGCAGCCGCCTCCTCGATAACCGGTAGCGGTGCCAGCGGTGTCACCGCGGGCACCTCTTCACGCAGCATCTCGGAGGCAAAATCACGCACCGGTGGCGGCTGCGGAAGCGGCGGCAGCGGCGGCGGCCGCACCGGAGGCTCTTCGAACAACATCGGTACAAAGATCACCGCGAGCGATGCCAGCACCGCCGCGCCGATCAACCGCCTTTTCAGCCCATCATCCATCGCATTTTCAGTCGTGTTCAAAGCCCCGATTATACGCCGGTGGTCAGGCTTTGACTGCTTTTCCGGCACCTTGTTCGAGCCACACCATCGCCCCAGCCACCGTCAGGAAGGAGCCGAAAACGACCACCAGATCATCGGGGTTCGAATCGGCGGCGATCTGCCCCAGGGTCTCATCGATCCGGGTCCCCGTGATCACGGGAATGCGATCCAATGCCGGCCTAACCGCCTCGGCCAGCTGATCCCCTGTGCGGCCACGTGGATAGGCGGACAGATCGATCAGATACCAGCTATCGAATCGCCCGGCGAGTGCCGCCGCCACCCCGGCGGCGTCCTTGTCTGCGAGCATTCCGAGCACCGCGATCTTTCGCCCAGGGGTAAACAGGTCGCCGAGCATGTCATCGAGCGCTGCCGCAGCCTGCGGGTTGTGCGCCACGTCGAGCACCCAGGTCGGCGTGCCCGGCCGCATATCGAAACGCCCAGGCACGCGTGCCGCCAGCAGGCCTGCGCGCACCGCGCGCTGATCGATAGGCAGCGTCGCCGACAGGCAGTCCAGCGCGACCAAAGCACCGGCCGCATTGTCGAGCTGCGTGGCGCCGCGCATACCGGGCAATGGCAGCGCGCGGCGCTCCGTGGCCTCGCCGATCAGATCCCAGGCCTCCGGGCGGCGCACGATCCGATAGTCTTCACCAGCGATCGCCAGCGGCGTTCCCGTCGCGCGGGCATGGTCACGGATGCTTGCGGGCATCTGGCGTCCGGAGAACACCGCGGGCCGATTGGGGCGCATGATGGCCGCCTTCTCTGCCCCGATCGCCTCGAGATCGTTACCCAGCCAGTCCTGATGATCCAATCCAATACTGGTGATCAAGGCGACATCGGCGTCGATTAGATTGACCGCATCCAGGCGTCCGCCCAGTCCAACCTCGAGGATGACGGCATCGAGCCGGGCATCGGCGAATATCAACAGTGCTGCGAGGGTGCCGAACTCAAAGTAGGTCAGCGGGATGTCGCCGCACGCCTGATCGATACGTTCAAAGGCGACGCAGATGGCATCATCTTCTGCGTCAGTCTGATCGACGCGAATCCGTTCGTTATAGTGCAGCAGATGCGGAGACGTGTAGCAGCCCGTGCGGTAACCTGCGGCCTGCAGTATGGCCTCGGCGAACGCGACGCTGGAGCCCTTGCCGTTGGTTCCGGCAACCGTGACCACGGGCGCATCGGGTGCGGGACGACCAACGCGCTGCCAGGCCAGACCAATCCGTTCGAGCCCCAGCGCGATCTCTTTGGGGCTCGCCGTGGCCTGCCACGCCAGCCAGGCCTCAAGCGAGGAGAAGCGCATCGGTCAGTTCGGGCTTTCGCCAGCCAGCATTCCCAGGATATTGGCCAAGCGGTCGCGCATTTCACGCCGGTCGATGATCATATCGATCGCACCGTGTTCGAGCAGGAATTCGCTGCGCTGAAACCCTTCGGGCAGCGTCTCGCGCACCGTCTGTTCGATGACCCGCGGCCCGGCGAAACCGATGAGTGCTCCCGGTTCGCCAACATTGATGTCGCCGAGCATTGCAAAGCTCGCCGATACGCCGCCCATGGTCGGGTCGGTCATCACAGAGATGAAAGGGATGCCATGGCGCGACATCTGCTGCAGCGCCGCCGACGTCTTCGCCATCTGCATCAGCGAAAACAGGGATTCCTGCATACGCGCGCCGCCGCTGGCTGCGAAACAGATCATCGGCGCACGGCGTGCGATGGCCTCGTTGACCCCCAGTACGAAACGCTGACCGACCACCGACCCCATGGAACCGCCCATGAAGCCGAACTCGAACGCCGCGGCCACCAGCTCGCGTCCCTGCAGTTGTCCACGCATCACCACCAGTGCATCCTTCTCACCGGTCTTCTTTTGTGCGGCGCTGAGCCGCTCTTTGTATTTCTTAGTGTCTTTGAACTTGAGCGGATCGGCAGACTCGAGATCGGCGCCGATCTCCTCACGCGGTTCAGGATCGAAGAACATATCTAGACGACGTCGTGCATCAACCCGATCGTGGTAGTCGCATTTGGGGCAAACTTCCATGTTGCGCTCCATCTCCGCCCGATAGAGTACGGCATTGCAGCTGGGGCATTTGGCCCACAGGCCCTCGGGCACGGCCTTCTTGTTGCCGCCCTCTGTGCGGATCCGACTGGGAATCAGTTTCTCAAACCAGCTCATGCACTACCCTGCTCGCCTGTTCCACCGGATGTTAGCAAAGTCAGTTCGCATCCATGGCGCTGCGCATCTCGCCAAGCAAAGTCTTGATGTCTGCGATCGCCTGCTGCGGCTGCTCGAGGTTGGCCTCGATACGCGACACCAGCGCGCTGCCTACAACGACCGCATCGGCCAGTTTGGACATCGCCCCCGCAGTCTCCGCATCCTTGATGCCGAAACCAACGCCCACTGGCAGCCCGGTACAGCTGCGGATCTCTGCGAGTTTATCGCGCACGCTGTCGAGCGATAGGTGTCCCGCGCCGGTAACGCCCTTCAATGACACGTAGTAGACGAACCCGCTTGCCGCTGCGGTGATGCGTTCGATGCGCGCCCGGTGGCTGGTCGGCGCCAGCAGAAAAATGGGGGCTAGGTGATGGGCCTTCATCGTCTCGACGAAGCCCTCCGCCTCCTCTGGGGGAAGATCGACCGTCAACACGCCGTCGACACCCGCCGCCGACGCGGCCTCCGCAAATGCCGCATAGCCCATCACCTCGAGTGGGTTGAGATAACCCATCAGGACCACCGGCGTGTGCGGATCGGTCGTGCGGAACTCGCTCACCATATCGATCACGTCATGCAGGCTGGTTCGGTGCTCGAGCGACCGTTCACTGGCCCGCTGGATGACCGGACCGTCGGCCATCGGATCGGAGAACGGCACGCCCAATTCGATGATATCCGCGCCGGCCTCGACCATCGCATGCATCAGCGGCAGGGTGATCGCGCGGCTGGGGTCACCGGCGGTGACAAAAGGAATCAGGGCCTGTCGGCCCTGATCGCGAAGCGCGGAAAATACCCCGGCAATTCGGCTCATAGCGTCATACCCTCTTGCGCAGCCACCGTGTGCATGTCTTTGTCGCCGCGACCGGACAGGTTGATCAGTATTGACTGCGCTTTGCTCATCGTCGGCGCCACCTTGATCGCCTGGGCGATCGCATGGCTGGTCTCGAGGGCCGGAATGATCCCCTCGCTGCGGGTCAGGCGATGAAACGCGGCCAAGGCCTCGCCGTCGGTGACGGCCACGTACTCGGCCCGACCACTGTCCTTCAACCATGCATGCTCGGGGCCGACCCCGGGGTAATCCAGACCGGCAGAGACTGAGTGGGTCTCGATGATCTGACCGTCGCGGTCTTCAAGTAGATAAGTGCGATTACCATGCAGCACCCCCGGCGTGCCGGCACACAAGGGCGCGGCATGTTGCCCGCTGTCGAGACCGCTGCCCGCGGCCTCCACCCCACAGATTGCGACCTGCTGGTCTGCGAGGAAGGGATGGAACAGCCCAATCGCGTTAGAACCGCCGCCGACGCAGGCGAGCAGTAGATCCGGCAGACGACCGGTCATCGCCAACATCTGTTCGCGCGATTCACGCCCTATGACTGCCTGGAAATCGCGCACCATCGCCGGGTAGGGATGTGGTCCGGCAACGGTTCCGATGATGTAAAAGGTGTCATCTACGTTGGTCACCCAATCACGCATCGCCTCGTTGAGCGCGTCTTTCAGGGTCTTCGAACCCGACGAGACGGCGCGCACCTCGGCACCCAGCAGTCGCATACGGTAGACGTTCGCCTCCTGTCGGGCGACATCCACCTCGCCCATGTAGACCACACACTCGAGGCCGAGCCGCGCCGCCACCGTGGCCGAGGCCACACCGTGCTGCCCGGCGCCGGTCTCGGCGATAATCCGCGTCTTGCCCATGCGCTTGGCCAACAGCGCCTGACCCACGGTGTTGTTGATCTTGTGCGCGCCGGTGTGATTGAGGTCTTCGCGCTTGAGGTAGATCTGGGCACCGCCGAGTTCCCGGCTCAAGCGCTCGGCATGATAAACGGGTGATGGCCTGCCGACGTAGTCGCGAAGGTCGGCATCCAACTCGGCCAGAAAATCCGGATCCCGCAGGTATTTCTCGTAGGCGATCCGCAATTCATCAAGCGGTTCCATCAGGGTCTCGGCGACGAAAACACCGCCGTAGGGCCCAAAGTGACCTTGCTCGTCCGGCAGGTCAGTCGAATGCGTTTCATTGTTCTGCACGTCGCACCTCTTCGATGAAGGCCTTGATCTTGCGCGGGTCCTTGATGCCTTTCTCGGCCTCGACACCGCCGCTTACATCCACGGCAAAAGGCCGCACCCGGCGAACGGCATCCGCCACATTGTCGGGTCTGAGCCCGCCCGCCAGAACGATGTGGGAGGCGAGCGCAGGCGGGATCCGCGCCCAGTCGAAGGTCGCGCCGGTACCACCGGGCATGCCCGGGCGATAGGCGTCGAGCAACAGCCCCCGCCCTGCTGCGTAGTCGGCCTGAACCGTCATTAGATCGGTGTCCGTACGCATACGCACCGCGCGAATCCAGGGCCGTCGATGCCGCCCACACTCGACCGGGGTCTCCTGCCCATGGAACTGAAGCAAATCGACGCCGACCTCAGCCACTACCCGATCGATAAACTCGGCATCGGCGTCCACAAACAAGCCCACGCTGGTGACAAAAGGCGGCAGGCGGCGCGCGATCTGCGCCGCCCGTTCCACATCGATACACCGCGGGCTGGGCTTGAAGAACACGAAGCCAATGGCATCGGCACCCGACTCCACGGCCGCCAACGCATCTTTTTCACGAGTAATCCCACAAATCTTAACCCGAGTTCGCATTGTGCTGCATTATGACGCACCTTGGATCTGGTTTTCTCCCCAAGACAACGTGCATTGTCCGCGTCAAAGCCCTGATTCGACGGGATTCAGCGGGACCGGGGGCGGTGCGGGTATCACATAATCCTCGGGATACCAGACACGCTCCAGATACAGGCCGTCCGGCGGCGCAGTGACACCGCCTTGCGTACGATCGCGTTGGGCCAGCACCTGGGCGGCCCAGTCGATCGATCTGTCGCCCCGCCCGATGGCCATCAACACCCCCGCGATATTGCGAATCATGTGGTGAAGAAAGGCGTTGGCATGCACGCGTATGTCGATCAGCTCACCGCGGCGGACCACCGCCAGAGCGTGTAGCGTGCGGACCGGACTCTTTGCCTGACAACCCAAGGCCCGGTAGCTGGAAAAGTCATGCGTACCCACCAGGAACTGCCCCGCTGTATGCATTGCGCCCGCGTCCAGCGGTTGATGCACCCAGGTGACATGCCGGGCCAGCAGGCTGCTGCGGGTCGGACGATTCAGTATCAGATAGCGATACAGGCGCGACTGCGCCGAGAAGCGTGCATGAAACTCGTCTTTCATCGGCAAGGCCCAGCTGACGGCGGCATCCGGCGGCAGATTAACGTTCGCCCCCATCACCCAGTTGCGTGGCGAACGCTCGGCCGTAGTATCGAAGTGCACGACCTGGCCCAGCGCATGCACGCCGGTATCGGTGCGTCCCGCGCAGATCACCCGCACCGGATGGGCCGCGACCCGGGAGAGCGCGGCCTCGAGCTCGCCCTGCACAGTACGAACGGC
>JAHEJD010000016.1:36665-42647 GCA_024639005.1 Chromatiaceae bacterium
TCGGTCTCATCCACAGCGGCCTCTGCCTCTGCCATCATGCTGTCGAGGTCGAGCGAGTCTGCTGCAATAGGCTCCTCCGCCCCGGACGCCTGCGCGGCCTTGTCGCCAGCCTCCGCCTTAGGTAGCTCGAATTCCATCGAGTCCAGCTCATCGAGCTGAATCGAAGCAGGCAGCTCATCCGCTACCGCTACCGTCTCGACCGATGATTCATCATCTTCGACAAGCTCTGTCAACTCCGAGGGTTCGTCAAGGTCCAGGGAGATGGACACCTCCGAAGGCGCCTCGAGGTCATCGGGGGCGACCGGCTCGTCGTCGTAGGCGGCATTTAGTTCCGAAAGCTCGAGATCGTCCAGCGTCAGGGTGTCATCATCCACTGTCGCGGCTGCCGCAGCGGTCGCTACCGCCGCGCCAGTGGCGACGGCCAGGTCGCCGGATTCCGCCTTCCCACCTTCTGCGAACAGCGGATTGTCAGGCGCAAGGTCGCGACCCATGTCGCGGGTCCTCGCCCAGGCCCGCTCGTCTGCGGCGTCCTGCCCGGCATCGACCATCTCCTGGGCCAGTGTCGCAAACGCCGCGCCGTTCTTGGTCGCATAGTGGACTTCGAGCAGCTTGTGTTTCAGCGCAAGGCGGTTTGGATCGCGGCCGAGGGCCTGCCGCAGGAGTTCCTCTGCCTGCTGATAACGTCCATAGGCGATATAGACATCTGCCTCCGAGACCGGATCGACCTCGCCCGTCTCGTCCTGCAGCGCATTGATATCGCTCTGCGAAAAATCATCCAGCAATGTGCTGTCGGGCAGATCCTCCAGCGCCTCCTTATCGAACGCGGGCTGATCGACCGGCGGCTTTGCCGGCTCGGGGGCCTTGGCTTCGGCCACTGCCACCTTGGCCACAGCGGCCGCCGGGGCCACAGCGGTCGCCGGGGCAACCGGCGCCGGGCCGGCTGCAGGCTGGGTCTGACGCCGCCTGCGCGTTGCCCCCCAACCGATGAGGGCAAGCAGTGCGACGCCCGCACCCGCGATCGGGAGGATATTCTGTTCGAACATCCGAGCGATCGGCTGCGGAATTATCGACATCGGACCCGAATCGGCCACTATGGGTGATTCAGGTGTGGGCGCCGCATCCGGCATTGCCGGCGCGGGTTGCGTCATCGCCGACGCTGCCTCGCTCGCCTCGACGCCGACCACTATTTCATCCTCAGCGGGCAGATCGGGATCGACGACAATCTCGGCGTCTGCCTGGACGCCCGGCAGATCCACGTCGGGCGCCGTCGCCTCGGCCATCTCAACGCCACCCTCGTCGGCCACCTCGCCCGGTAGGTAAGCGGATAAGTCTTCACCGCGTTGAGCGGCTTCGACAATCCGGTCTGGATCGATCTGCGGCGGGATATCCTCGATCTGGTAGTCGCTACCAGGTACCACCATAGTCGGCGCCATCTCCGGCGCGGCGAGTTCCTCGGCCACGACCGTCGAAGGCGGAACCTCGTCTAACCCCCCGGCGGCCTGTGCTGCGGCTTGCTCAGCGGCGTCGATCTGGTTGGCCAGGGCCAACTCCTCCAGCGCCGCCTCGGGCGTCGCGGTAACGCCCTCGGTCGCAACACGGTCCTGCAACTGGGCCAGCTGCTCGTCTTTGAGGCTGAGCAGTTTCTGCATCTTCTCCAGACGCGCCTGCAGATCGTCTACCCGCGAACGGATCATCTCCGCCTCTTGGCGGGAGGTCTCCGCATTCTCACGCGCGGCGATCAGGCGCGTTTCGAGATCGGTCGCGGTCGTCGACTCGGCGGCGTCATCGCCCGCGCCGGCCTCGCCTTCGCCGTCCGGACGCGCCGTCGCAATGCGCAACTGGTCGGCGTCGGGCTGCGCAGTGGCGGCGTCTTCCGAGGTCACCTCGGTCTCGCCGGCAGCCTCTACGGCCTCAGTGGCCTGCGGGCGTTGATTACGCTGAGCCAACCAGGCTTCCTGCTGTTCGCGAAAGGCCTGACGGGCCTGCTGACGACTGAGCTGCTGAATCTCCGGCGCCGAGGGCACGCGCAGGATCTGTCCTTTACGCAGTCGATTGATGTTGCCGCCGATGAACGCCTGCGGGTTTGCCTCAAGCAGCGCCATCATCATCTGCTCAATGCTGACGCCGCTCGGCCGCACCTCCTCGGCAATGCGCCATGCGGTATCGTTGGCCCTGACCGGACCATACTCGGAGCCCGCCGAACTGGCCATCGGGGTATTACTCACGGGTGTGGCGATGGCAGGCTTGGGCTGTGGTGGCGCGACTGCGGTACGTGCCGGGGTGGCCGCTGGCGATACCTTGGGTGCGCGACGCATCGTGGTCGTCGGCGGATCTAGCAGTACGGTGTATTCGCGCACCAACCTCCCCTTCGGCCAGTTGACCTCGACCAGGAAGTTCAGGAAGGGCTCGCGAATCGGAAACTCGGAGGTAACCCGGACAACGGTCTTCCCGCTGTCTGTCAGGACCGGCTCGAACCGGAGTAGCGACAGATAGAACGGGCGCTCGACACCGGCACGTTCGAAGATCGCCGTATCCGCCAGATTGACGCGCACCCCGTCGAGTTCCTCCGGCAGGACCGAGAGCAGCGAAATATTGCCCTCGAAGTTCTGATTCAATGTGGAATTTGAATTGAGTTCGCCCAGACCCAGTGCATAGACCGGGACGCTGACTGTCCCCAGTGCGAGTGAAACCGCTAACGCCAACTTGCGGACCATGAATAACCCCCTCAGGTGCCTCGCCGCCCCGATTTCGTGACTGCCCGGCCCATCCGGATCCGGTCATTGCAGCCACTCATCGATGAATTTATTTCGGCCTTACTATAGCCGAGTCGAAAACTTCTACCAATGCCACTAACGGCCGACGGATCGAAGACTTAAACGCCTTCGAACATCTTGATGGCAAAATCTCACTGGAAGTTGTGAACTGGGTCACTGACGCTGCAGGATACCCAGCATTCGGCGCAGCGGTTCTGCCGCACCCCACAGCAGCTGGTCGCCGACGGTGAAGGCGTTTAGAAATTCGTCGCCGAGGTTCATCTTGCGCAGTCGCCCGACGGGAATCGATAAAGTGCCGGTGACGCGCGCGGGCGACAACTCGCGGAGAGTCTGTGTGCGGTCGTTCGGCACGACCTTCGACCAGGGGTTTGCCTCGTCGAGAAGCTGCTCAATCTCGTCGATCGGCACGGCCCGCTTTAGTTTTATGGTCAGGGCCTGGCTGTGGCAGCGCATTGCACCGACGCGCACGCAGGTGCCGTCGATCGGGATCGGACGGTCGCTCCGGCCGAGAATCTTGTTGGTCTCCGCGACCGCCTTCCACTCCTCCTTGCTCTGACCGTTTTCCAGGGCCACATCGATCCACGGGATCAGGCTGCCGGCCAGCGGCACGCCGAAGTTCTCGGTCGGATAGGCCGCACTGCGCAAGGTATCGGTGACCTGACGGTCGATATCGAGGATCGCCGAAGAGGGGTCAGCCAGCAGATGGGCGACACCGTCATGCAGCGCGCCCATTTGACCCAGCAACTCCCGCATGTTCTTCGCGCCGGCGCCGGAGGCTGCCTGATAGGTCATCGAGGTCGCCCACTCGACCAAATCCGCGTTGAAAAGGCCGCCGAGTGCCATCAGCATCAGGCTGACCGTGCAGTTGCCACCGATGAAGTCCCGCTTTCCCTCGGCCAGCGCCTTATCGATGACCTCCTGGTTCACCGGGTCGAGGATAATCACCGTGTCGTTGTCCATGCGCAGCGCCGAGGCGGCATCGATCCAGTAGCCCTTCCAGCCGGCCTTGCGCAGCTCGGGGTACACCGCCTTGGTATAATCGCCGCCCTGGCAGGTCACGATCGCATCCATCTGCGCCAGTGCCGCGAGGTCTTTGGCATCTTTCAGTGCCGGTATCTCCCTGCCGATGTCCGGTCCCGGCTGACCCACCTGCGAGGTCGTGAAGAAGATCGGTTCATCGATCTGCGCGAAGTCGTTCTCCGCGCGCATGCGCTCCATCAGCACGGAGCCGACCATGCCACGCCAACCTACAAAGCCTACTCGTCTCATCGTCATGCTACCCAGCCTGTATCTACCGCACGGGGCAAACGCGGAAACGCGCTATGCCCTGCGTGGTGAAAAATGCATTTCACAGCGCCGCGACAACGGCGTCGCCCATGCCCTCGCAGTTCACCTCGGTCAGGCCCTCCGACATGATATCCGGCGTGCGCAGACCCTGATCGAGGACACGCGTGACGGCCGCCTCGATGCGGTCGGCATACTCGCCCTCGTCGAGGCTGTAGCGCAACATCATCGCCACGGACAATAAGGTGGCCAGTGGGTTCGCTACGCCCTTGCCGGCGATGTCGGGGGCTGAGCCGTGGATCGGCTCGTACATGCCCTGACCTTTTTCGTTCAGCGATGCCGATGGCAGCATCCCGATGGAGCCGGTGAGCATCGCCGCCGCGTCGGAAAGGATGTCGCCAAACATATTGGTCGTCACCATCACGTCGAACTGCTTCGGCCAGCGGACCAGCTGCATCGCGGCATTGTCTACGTACATGTGCGTCAACTCGATCTCGGGATACTCGCCCTCGACGACACGCGTGGCGACTTCGCGCCACAACTCCGTGCACTCGAGCACGTTGGCCTTGTCGACAGAGCACAGGCGTCTGCCGCGCTTCATCGCGATGTCGCAGGCCGAACGCACGATACGCTCGATTTCGTGTTCAGCATATACCAGGGTATTGAACCCCTGGCGCTCGCCATTGTCGAGCGTGCGCACACCGCGTGGCTGGCCAAAATAGATACCGCCGGTCAGTTCACGCACGATCAGGATATCCAACCCGGCGACGATCTCGGGCCGCAGACTGGAGGCATCGGCGAGCTGGGGATAGAGCATCGCAGGGCGCAGGTTGGAAAACAGGCCGAGGCCGGCACGCAGACCGAGCAGGCCCTTCTCGGGGCGCAAGGCGATGTCGAGCGGCTCCCACTTCGGGCCGCCGACGGCGCCGAGCAGAACGGCGTCGGCCTCCTGCGCCATCGCGAGCGTCGCCTGCGGCAGCGGCGTACCCACTACATCATAGGCCGCGCCACCCACGAGACCTTCGTCGAGCTGGATAGCGAGGCCCTCGCCCGCCAGTCGATCCAAGAGTTTCAGGGCCTCGGCGACAATCTCCGGACCGATGCCGTCACCCGGCAGCACCAGGACTCGTTTGCTCATGCCGTCCCCTCCCTTTCTTGCCCGGCGCACATGCAATGAGAGGGCGCCAGGCGTTGGTAGGTCGCCTCAGGCAGCGAACACACGGTGCAGTGCCTCGCATCCACCGACCCGGCAATCAGAACAGCCACGGCGTAACATCCCGTCTGCGTGCCTCGTAGGCCCTAATCTCGTCCACATGCTGCAGCGTCAGGCCGATATCGTCGAGGCCGTTGAGCAGGCAGTGCCTGCTGAACGGGTCGACCTCGAACGCGATCGGCTTGTCCGCGGCACCGCGGATCTGCTGCGCCTCGAGATCGACCGTCAGCTGCAGGGCCCGCTCGCCGACCGCCTGTTCAAACAAGCGGTCGACGGTGGTCGCATCCAGTGCAATCGGCAGCAGACCGTTCTTAAAGCTGTTGTTGAAGAATATGTCCGCGTAGCTCGGCGCGATGATCACCTTGAAACCGTGGTCCGTGAGTGCCCAGGGGGCATGCTCGCGCGATGAGCCACAGCCGAAGTTCTCGCGCGCCAGCAGGATATTCGCACCGGCATAGCGCGCGTCGTTGAGTACGAAATCCGGGTTCAGCGGCCGCGCGCTGCAGTCCATCCCCGGTTCGCCATGGTCAAGGTAGCGCCAGTCGTCGAACAGGTTCGGACCAAAACCCGACCGCTTGATCGACTTCAGGAACTGTTTCGGGATGATGGCATCCGTATCGACATTGGAACGGTCCAACGGACACACGACCCCGGTCACTGTCTCGAATCTATCCATCTGCATACTCTCTCACTGCGAAGACGGCGCGGGCC
>JAHEJD010000016.1:42747-48194 GCA_024639005.1 Chromatiaceae bacterium
ACATATTCCGGACGTCGACGAAGTGGCCGGCGATCGCCGCTGCCGCCGCCATCGCCGGGCTGACCAGGTGAGACCGCCCACCCTTGCCCTGACGGCCCTCAAAATTGCGGTTCGATGTCGAGGCGCAGCGTTCACCCGGTTCCAGCCGGTCCGCATTCATCGCCAGACACATGGAGCAACCGGGCTCACGCCACTCAAAGCCGGCCTCGATGAATATCCTGTCGAGGCCTTCCTGCTCCGCCTGGGCCTTTACCAGACCGGAACCCGGCACTACCAGCGCCTGCTTGATCCGATCCGAGACCCTGCGCCCATTGGCGACAGCGGCAGCAGCGCGCAGGTCTTCGATGCGCGAATTCGTACAGGAGCCGATGAATACCCGGTCGACCGGGATATCGCGGATCGCCGTACCGGGCTCGAGCGCCATGTAGTCGAGCGCGCGGCGCATACCATCGGCCTTGACCGCATCCGTCTCCTCCTGGGGATCCGGCACCCTGTCGGTCACTGCGACGACCATCTCGGGCGAGGTACCCCAGGTGACCTGGGGTTGGATGTCTGCCGCGGATATCAGCACGAGCTGGTCGAAGGCGGCCCCTTCATCGCTGTGCAGTGTCTTCCAGTAGGCCACCGCCTGTTCCCAGTGCGCCGGTCCGGGCGCAAACGGGCGGCCCTTCACATAATCGATAGTCTTGTCGTCGACCGCGACGAACCCCGCGCGCGCACCGGCCTCGATCGCCATATTGCAGAGGGTCATACGGCCCTCCATGGACAGATCCCGGATCGCCTGGCCGCCGAATTCAATGGCGTATCCGGTACCTCCGGCCGTACCGATCTTCGCGATAATGGCCAGGACGATATCTTTCGCCGTGACACCCGGGGCCACCGGCCCATCGACCGAGACCAGCATCGCCTTCGATTTCTTCTGGATCAGACACTGCGTGGCCAGCACATGCTCGACCTCCGAGGTGCCGATGCCGTGCGCCAGTGCGCCGAAGGCACCATGCGTGGAGGTGTGCGAATCACCGCATACGACCGTCATGCCCGGCAGCGTCGCACCCTGTTCGGGGCCGATCACGTGCACGATGCCCTGGCGCGGATCATTCATTCCAAACTCCATGATGCGGAATTCGGCACAGTTGCTGTCGAGGGTCTCGACCTGGATTCGCGAGACCGGGTCTGCGATCCCTTGGCTGCGATCCGTGGTCGGTACATTATGGTCCGCGGTGGCCAGGTTGGCCCCCGCTCGCCATACCGGCCGCTGCGCGAGGCGCAGCCCCTCGAACGCCTGCGGCGACGTCACTTCGTGCACCAGGTGACGGTCAATGTACAGCAGTGCCGTGCCGTCGGGTTCCTCGCGGACCACGTGCGAATCCCACAGTTTGTCGTACAGCGTTCTCGGTTTCATCGGACGCGCCCTCTGCCTGATGCAGCCATTACCTGACGAGGCTAACGATAGCGCCTATTATCAATAACTCAAATTCATGTTTTTCATTTATCACATTCTTATCTGGAATAATGGAAATCTCTGCACTGCAGGCCTTTGTCGAGGTGGCCGAGCGCGCGTCCTTCTCCGCGGCCGCCGAGGCGCTTTATCTCACCCAGCCGGCCGTCAGCAAACGGGTCGCGCAGCTCGAATCTGAACTCGGTACCCGCCTGTTCGATCGCATCGGGCGGCGCATCTCACTGACCGGCAGCGGCGCGGCCCTGCTGCCACGGGCCCGCCGCCTTATCAACGACGCGCGTGAACTCAAGCGCCTGGTCGTCGATCTGTCGGGCGAGGTAGGCGGCCGCCTGGTCATGGGCACCAGTCACCATATCGGACTGCACCGGCTGCCGGCACCGCTGAAACGCTTCACTGAGCAGTTCCCGGCGGTCGAACTCGACATCCGCTTCATGGACTCGGAGGCCGCCTGCCGCGCGGTGGAGGTCGGCGACCTGGAGCTTGCCATCGTGACGCTGCCGCCGACGCAGCCGAGCATGCTGAAGATGCAGGTGATATGGGACGATCCGCTGGCGTTCATGGTCGGCCGCGATCACCCGCTTGCCGGCCGCGATACCCTTAGCCTGACGGAACTGTTGCGCTATCCGGCCGTACTGCCGGGGACCACCACCTACACCCGTGGGATCTTGGAGTCGGCGGTGCAAGACGTCGGCATCGAGATCCATGTCGCGATGGCGACCAATTATCTCGAGACCCTGCACATGCTGGTCGCCACCGGTCTCGGGTGGAGCCTGCTGCCGGCGACAGTGCTGGACGGTGAGGTCCACGCGCTCACGGTCGACGGTATGCAGCTATCGCGCGAACTGGGCGCCGTCACACATCGGAAACGCAGCCTGTCGAATGCCGCGCAAAGAATGATCGAAACCTGCCTGACCTCCGCCTGACGGTGGCCGACTCAGGCCACCTGTCGTGCGATGGTCAGGATCCGCAGCCGCGCGGTCTCCAGGCCGGCCAGCAGCGTGGGCACCAGCAGCAATACCAGGAAGGTTGCAAACGCCAGTCCGAACGAGATCGACACCGCCATCGGGATCAGGAACTGCGCCTGCAGCGAGGTCTCGAACAGCAGCGGCAGCAGACCCGCGATGGTGGTCAGCGATGTCAGCAGGACCGCGCGCAGGCGCTGGCATGCCGCCTCGACGATGGCGTCCTTGACCGCCATGCCCTTCTCGCGCTGCTGTTTGTAGAACACCACCAGTATGATGGAATCGTTCACCACGATCCCGGAGAGCGCGAACAGGCCGAACATCGAGAGAATGGTCGGGGTGATCCCCATCAGAAAATGGCCATACAGCGCGCCGACGATGCCGAACGGGATGATCGCCATCACCACCAGCGGCCAGCCATAGGAGCCGAATACCCAGGCCAGGACGATATAGATCATCGCCAGCGCAAACAGCGCGCCCTTGCGCATGTCGTCGGCGGTCTCGCGCTGGTCTTCGGCGCGCCCGGTAAAGTCCCATCCCAGGCCGTAACGATCGGCCATGCTCGGCAGCAGTTCGCCGCTCAGTTGGGCCCGGATCGCATTGGCATTGGCGATCGTCTTGTCGACGTCGGCATACAGTCTGACCGCCAGCTGCCCCTCGGCATGCCGCACCGACTTGAAGCCGCGCCGCTCCTCGAGATCGACCACCGACAACAGCGGGACCGTCTGCCCGTTGGACAGAAAGATGTTGAAATCCTCGAGTGCAGTCAGCCGGTAGCGCTCGCTGTCCGGCAGCATCACGCGCACCTCTACCTCTTCATCCGCCTCGTTGAAGATCTGCGCGAGTGCGCCGTCGAAGGCGGCACGCAGCTGCCGGCCGACATCCTCGACGCTGAGCCCTAGGGATTCACCCAGCGGGGTCAGCGCGAAGACCAGCTGCTGCTGCCCGAACGGCATGTCGTCCTCGATGGCCTGCACGCCGGGGACGTTCACCAGCGCCTCGGACAGCTCCAGTGCCGCCTGCTTGAGGGCATCGATATCCGGTCCGGAAAGCTGGATCTCCAAATCGCGTCCGGGATGACCCCCGGTGCGCGAGGTAATCGTGAGGTATTCCAGGCCCGGCGGCATCCGCAGGCGTGATTCCCATTCGGCGATGAACGCCTCGTTGCGGACCTCGCGCTCGTCCGAGGGGATCAGCTCGACGGTGACTGACGCAAACTGGTCACCGGTCTGCGATTTGCGGCCGTTCGAGAAAAAGCCACGCCCGGCGGCGACGTTGGCGACCCGCACCAGACTGCCGCCAAACGCCTGATCGGTCTCGTAGAGTGCGTCTTCCAACTCATAAACGAAGGACTTCACCCGCTCCGGCGGCGTGCCCGCGACAAAGGTGACGCTGGCGACCACCACACTGCCCTCGACATTGGGGAAAAAGCTGAATCCGATGCGACCGCCGCGCAGCAGACCGAACAATACGATCACGAACGCCAGCGCGATCGCGACCATCGCGAAACGGTTGTTGACCGCCCAGGTCACCAGGCGGCGGAAATAGTGGTCGCGAAAATGCGCAAAGCCGGCGTCCCAGCGTTGCCGGAATCGCCCCGGGGTCGCGTGATGCAGACCCTGAAAGCTGTGTCGCAGATGTCCCGGCAGCACCAGGAAGCTCTCTATCAGCGAGGCAATGATGACGCACACGATCACGAACGGGATGTCGCCCAGAATATTGCCGATGAAGCCACTGATGGCGAATAGCGGGATAAAGGCCGCGATGGTGGTCAGCGACGATGACATCACCGGCGCCAGCATGCGGCGCGCCCCGCCCTCGGCGGCCTCGAGTGAGCCCTCGCCGGTCTGATAGTGCGTCAGGGCGTCCTCGCCGACCACAATCGCATCATCAACGATAATGCCCAGCGCCATGATCAGCGCGAACAGCGAGATCATGTTGATGCTGCCACCGGCCAGGTACACGATCGCCAGCGTCGCCATGAATGAGACCGGGATGCCTACCGTGACCCACAGCGCGACGCGTCCGTTGAGAAACAGAAACAGGATGCCGATCACCAGGATCAGACCGCCGATGCCGTTCTTCAGCAGCAGATTGATACGGTCCTCGATCAGGGTCCAGCTCTCGTCGTACACGGTAATGGAGACATCGGGTGGGTAGCGCCCGCTGGCCTCAGTGACCCACTCTTGCATTAGGCGCGCCGAAACCAGTGAATCCGAGGTGGCCGATCGCATCAGCTGCAGTTCGACGGTGGGCTCACCCCGGAACGTCAGCTCGACCTGATTGGGGCGCGGGCGTCGCTCGACCTCGGCGACGTCGCCGACCCGCAGCAGTCGACCCTCACGCTCGGCCAACAGCACCAGCTGCTCGAATTCGGGTTCGGTGCGGCGCTGATTCAGGGTCCGGACCTCGCGACCGACATCGTCACGGCCGACGGTCCCGGCGGGCAGGTCGCGTGACTCCGCAGCGATCCGAGATGCGACCTCGTTGAGCGATAGACCGATGTCCTCCAGCGTTGCCTGGGGAATCTGGATCGCCAGCTCGTCTTCGGGCAGCCCGGTGATATTCACCTTCGCAATACCGCGATCGAGCAACTCCCGTTCCATGCGCCGCACCAAGGGCCGCAGCTCACGGATGTCTTTGGGCCCGTGGATCAGCAGGCGGGCCACCTGCTCGTAACGCACGACATGGCTGACCTCGGTGTCTTCCGCCTCGCTGGGCAGGTTGCGTACCGAATTGACCAGCTCCTCGACCCGGTTGGTCGCCTCCCCCATGTCGGTGTCCTCGGGGAATTCGAGGCTGATCACGCTGAGGCCCTGACTCGAGGTCGACGACATCTTTTCCAGATTGTCCGTGGTGCGTAACACCTGTTCGAGCGGGATAGTGACCGAACGCTCGACGTCTTCGGCGGATGCGCCGGACCAGGCGGTGCTGACAGTAACGACCTCGACCTCGAAGTTGGGGAAGAACTGCACATTGAGGTTGGCCAGTCCCCAGACGCCGGCCAGCACCATAATGATCATCAA
>JAHEJD010000122.1 GCA_024639005.1 Chromatiaceae bacterium
ATGAACGGCGGCGTGAACTCGAGACCGCGCGTGCGCGCCTGGCTGCGATCGAGTCGCGTCTGTCTGATCGCTTGATCAAGGCCCCGTTTGCCGGGGTGCTGGGCCTGCGCAAGATCAGCGTTGGGGCGTTGGTCGAACCCGGTGACCTGATCACCACGCTCGATGACGACACGCAGATGAAGCTCGATCTCGCAGTTCCCAATGTCTATCTCGGGAGCCTGCGGCCGGGCCTGGGGGTCGTGGCGACGACACGTGCCTACGGTGAACGCCGGTTCACCGGCGAGGTCCGCAGTATCGACAGCCGCGTCGACCCAGTGACCCGATCCGTACAGGTGCGGGTGTTGCTGCCGAATCCGGAACGTCTGCTCAAGCCCGGCATGCTGATGCAGGTCAGCCTGCGCAAGGACCCGCGGGAGACCCTGGTCATCCCGGAAGCGGCGCTGATGCCGCTGGGGCGTGAGCAGTATGTCTTGATCGCTTCACCGGAGGGCGATCTGTACAAGGTGGAGCGGCGGCGCATCGTTATCGGCTCGCGTCGCCCGGGTGAGGTCGAGGTAATCGACGGCCTTAACGAAGGCGATTGGGTTATCACCGAGGGTACCGTGCGCGTGCGCCCGGGCCAGCAGGTCGACGTGCGCGCCGTCGATGATGGTTCGAGGACACTGCGTGAGCTGCTGCAGGGTGAGTCCGGCACAGCGCAGGACAAGCCATGATTCTTTCCGACCTGTCGGTCACCCGTCCGGTCTTTGCCTCGGTGATGTCGCTGCTGCTGATCGCATTCGGGATCATCGCGTTCGACCGCTTACCGCTGCGCGAGTATCCGGACATCGACCCGCCGGTCGTATCCGTCGAGACCCTGTATCCGGGCGCGGCCGCCAACGTGGTAGACACCCGCATCACCCAGGTCATCGAAGACCGCATCGCCGGTGTCGAGGGCATTCAGTTTATCGAATCACGCAGTGAGGACGGGCGCTCAGCGATCACCGTGGAGTTCGATGTCGCCAGGGATATCGACGGGGCCGCCAATGACATCCGGGACCGGGTCTCTACCGTGCTGGACGATCTGCCGGACGAGGCCGATCCGCCAGAGATCCAAAAGGTCGACAGCAACGAAGATGTAATCATGTGGCTCAACCTGGTCAGCGACCGCATGACGGTGCCAGAGCTGTCCGACTACGCGAGGCGCTATCTCGTCGACCGGTTCTCTGTACTCGATGGGGTGGCCCGGGTGCGCGTCGGTGGCGGTCAGACCTTCGCGATGCGCATATGGCTCGACCGCCGCGAGCTGGCTGCCCGCAGGCTATCGGTCGGCGATGTCGAGAACGCCCTGCGTGCCGAAAACCTCGAGCTCCCGGCGGGCAGTCTGGATTCGCTCGACCGGCAGTTCACCGTGCGCGTGGCGCGCAGCTTCCGCACGGCGGAAGACTTCGCGCAGCTGGTGCTGGCGCGCGGTGATGATGGCTACCTGGTCAGGTTGGCCGATGTCGCACGGGTCGAGAGGGGCGCCGACGAGGACCGCACCTTCTTTCGCGGCAACGCGATACCCATGGTAGGGATCGGCATCATCAAGCAGTCCACCGCCAACACCATTGAGGTGGCCGAGGCGGCCAAGCGAGAGATGGCGCGGATAAACGCCAGCCTGCCCGACGGTTTGGCGATCAAGCAGAGCTACGACACCTCGGTGTTCGTCAAGGGCGCTATCAAGGAGGTCTACAAGACTCTGGCGATCGCCATCGCGCTGGTGGTCGGCGTAATCTTCCTGTTTCTGGGCAGCGCCCGGGCGATGCTGGTGCCGGCGGTCACCGTACCGGTGTCGCTGGTTGCGACCTTCCTGGTGCTGTGGATGCTGGGGTTCTCGATCAATATCCTGACGCTATTGGCGCTGGTGCTGGCGATCGGTCTGGTCGTAGACGATGCCATCGTGATGATCGAGAATATCCACCGGCGCATGGAGCGCTACGGTGAGACGCGCCTGGTCGCTGCGTTTCGCGGTGCACGCCAGGTCGCCTTCGCGGTCATCGCGACCACGATCGTTCTAGTCGCCGTATTCGTGCCGATCGCCTTTCTGCAGGGCGACGTCGGGAGATTGTTCGCCGAGTTCGCACTGACTATGGCCGCGGCCGTGGGTTTCTCGAGTTTCGTTGCCCTGTCACTGTCGCCGATGCTGGCCTCGCAGCTGCTGCCGAGCGACATGGGAGAGGGCCGCCTGGTGCATGCGGTAGACGTCGTCTTCGGTCGCGTCCGCGACGGTTATGAGTGGCTGTTGCGCGGGGCGCTGCGGCACAAATGGCTGGTGGGCGTAATCTTCATCGGGATCCTGGCGGGCAGTCAGTGGCTGCTCGAAGAGATCCCCAGCGAGTACGCACCGAAAGAAGACCGCGGTGCCTTCTTCGTACTGGTCAACGGCCCGGAAGGCGCCACCTACGAGTACATGAAGGAATACATGGACGAGATCGAGCGGCGCATGCTGCCGCTGGTCGAGGCCGGAGAGATCTCGCGCCTGCTGGTCCGTGCGCCGCGCACCTTCAGCAACTTCGAGATCTTCAATAGCGGTATCGTAATCAACGTGCTCGCCGACTGGGGACAGCGGCGGTCTGCCTGGGAGATCATGGCCGACGTTAGGCAGCGGCTCGGCGACCTCCCCGGGGTGCGAGCCTTTCCGGTAATGCGCCAGGGCTTCGGTGCACGCATCCAGAAACCGGTACAGTACGTGATCGGTGGCGGCACCTATGCGGAACTGGCACAGTGGCGGGACCTGCTGCTGGAGAAGATCGATGAGTCCAATCCGGGCCTCGAGGGTATCGACTGGGACTACAAGGAGACCAAGCCGCAGCTTCAGGTCGCAGTCGACTACGACCGCGCCGCGGATCTCGGTGTGACCATCGGCGATCTCGGACGCACGCTCGAGACCATGTTGGGATCGCGACGGGTCACGACCTATATCGACGAGGGCGAGGAGTACGACGTGATACTCGAGGGCGAACGCGGCGAACAGCGCACGCCGACCGACCTGACCAACATCTACGTGCGCTCGCAGCGCTCTGATCAACTGATCCCGCTGGGTAACCTGGTACGCCTGGAAGAGGTGGCCGACTCGATTGCACTCAACCGCTACAACCGGGTCCGCGCGATCACCATCGAGGCCAACCTCGCCGAAGGTCTGTCACTCGGTGAGGCGCTGGCCTACCTCGATGGCCTAGTGAGCGAGCACCTGCCCGGCAAGGCGATTGTCGACTACAAAGGGCAGTCGCAGGACTTCAAGGCGACCGGCGGCTCGGTGGTGTTCGTCTTCATACTCGGTGCGCTGGTAGTGTATCTGGTCCTCGCAGCGCAGTTCGAGAGCTGGGTTCATCCGCTGGTGATCATGTTGACCGTGCCGCTGGCGATCGCCGGCGCGCTGCTCGGGCTATATCTCAACGGCATGACGCTCAACCTGTATAGCCAGATCGGTCTGATCATGCTGGTCGGCCTGGCGGCGAAAAACGGTATCCTGATCGTCGAGTTTGCCAATCAGCTGCGCGATGCCGGGCAGGAATTTCACCAGGCGCTGCTCGAGGCGACCGAGGTGCGGTTCCGTCCGATCGTCATGACCGGGATCACGACCGCAGCCGGTTCCGTACCCCTGCTGCTGTCGTCCGGCCCGGGTGCGGAGACCCGCGCGGTGATGGGTACGGTGATCCTGTACGGCGTATTGGCCGCGACGCTGTTCACGCTGTTCGTGGTGCCGGTGGCCTATGACCTACTGGCGCGTCGCACCGGTTCTCCAAAGCAGATGCAGCGGCGCCTCGATGAGGAACTTGGCGCGACCGAGGATCGCTAAACGAAGAGTTTGTTACGTGCCGCCTCGGTGATTGCCGAGACCGCCGGATGCTTGATGCGGCGTTCTGCAGAGATCGCGAAAAAGCGCTCGGTGATCTCGTTGGTACGGCCGATCACGCTGACGCCGT
>JAHEJD010000123.1 GCA_024639005.1 Chromatiaceae bacterium
TACTGGCGATCCTGGCTTTCTTCACTGACGCCGCGGCCGACGTCGTGGTTGGCGACATCCGCGTGAGCTGCGCCGAGGACCCGGCTTGTATCAATCGCCTGCATCCTGACATTCCGGCCGCCGCCAACGCCGATCCCGGTGAGCGTATCGTGTTCTTCGGTCGCGACGCTTTCGACCTGAGCCTCGATCCCGACAAATTTTCGAGCGCGAATGCCATTCCACGGGAAGGCGTCGGCATCGTCCACGCGCTGACGGGGCCCGTCTACATCAACGGTGCCAAGGCGGGCGACGTGCTGGCGGTAACCATCGAAGCCGTTGAGCCTGCGGACGTCGGCTGGACACAAGCCGGACCTTTTGGCTTCGCCGGAGACCGGTTCGGCACGAACGAACGTTTTATTGTTTGGCGCATCAATGAGGAATTCGCCGTTAGTGACGCACTACCCGGCGTGCGTATTCCCAATGCCAGCTTCCCAGGTGTTGTGACGACGATGCCCGGAGAAACGCTGCTCGCCAAGGTGCTGGCGCGCGAGACAGCGCTCTTCGAATCGGGCGGCGCCGTGATGAATCCTGACCCTGACGAGGCCGAGCCAGCATCGCTATGCGGCGCGGAAGGCACTAAGCCAGCAGAATGCCTGCGCACGATCCCGCCACGGGAGCATGGCGGCAACATGGACATCCGTTATATCACCACCGGGACTACGGTCTACCTGCCGTGTTATATCGACGGCTGCGGTCTTGCGGTCGGCGACTTCCACTACGCACAGGGCGACGGTGAGGTGGCGGGCACTGCGATCGAGATGGGAGCCACGATGACCGTCGTCACCCGCATTGTCGATGACCCGCCGGACCTGTCCAAAGGACCCCACTACGAAGGGCCGGCGTCGGTGCTCGGGATACCATCGGAACGTTTTTACGCCGTGACCGGTTTCCCGCTGAAGGAAAAAGGCAGCGTGCCCGCGGACCTCGCTTACCTGGAATCGAAGAAGATCGCCGGTCTCAGCAACCTGTCGGGCGATATCAACCTTGCCGCTCGCAACGCGCTGGCCGCAATAATCGATTACATCATGACGACCTACGGTTATGACCAAACGCAGGCATACATGATCGCGAGCATCGCGGTGGACATGCGTATCGGTCAACTGGTTGACGTACCTAACGTCGGCGTGACCGCGATACTGCCACTGGATATTTTTGTCGGGCGATAAGAATCGGGTCAGAAGACGTTTTGAAATATTTGCTCTGACCCTGGGGCTGCATTTCTTAATATGCTACCGCGGCACCCGTTGCTCAACCTGCAGGACTCTGCTCCTCGATGCATGGCGTTAATCACGCAAGTTTCATGCGCCCCGACAGCCCGGTCGATGCCACAGCGTTTTCTATTCGTCGTTAGTTTCCGAACATCAGCCACAGCAGCAGGTGCCCCGGCAGCTGCAGCACCAGCGGCAACGTTATCATCAGCACCAGCATATGTCGGACCGGCGTGAGGCCTGCGCCCGCAGCAAACGGGAACCGGTATACATGATTGATGTTCGGCTCCGGTTTTGTGAGCCAGCGCGTCACCAGCAGCACGAGCCATGCGATCAGCACCGCCCATGGATAGACGCCGGGGTCATAACCAAGCCGCCACGGTCCCCAGACGACCACCGCCAATAACGGCACGTGGAACAGCGACACCGCACGCAGCCACAGCGGGCTTCGTTCCTCGAACATGTAGTCCGCAAGGCCGGTCACAGGCGGCAGGCGCAGCAGGCGGCCGAAGAAGCTCACGCTCCACAACATCTCCCCAACAAGCACCATGCATGCCATCAGGCTGACGATGAACGGACTTTCCAGCCACAGGCCCGGCACGAGCGCGAGGAGCGCGATGTCGGAGAACCAGAGAAAATTGGCCGGGCCGCGATGCCGCCAGTAGATAAGGACGATGACAATCACCATCGCGGTCCACGCGACCTTGAGCCATAGCGGCACGAGGGTGCCTGTCAGCAGTTCGTCGCTCATTAGGTCCCGCCTGTATTTTCACGCCGGCCTGCAGCAACGATACGTGCGCCCGGTGGCCGGTCCATTGTGTTCGCGGATAGTTTACTTGGCTCGTGCCCTTCGCGGAGGCTACCGGGCCCGCCGCAGAGAACTTCCTGCCGCTGCAGTCCGCTTCGACAGCTGTATTGACGACGCAAAGCCGCGGAGCACCACCAGGCTTCGAACAAAAGGTCCCCGCGAATTTGTCTACAAGCTCGCTTGGACGCTGCCCTTAAAATACTCAGCCTTAACTACTGTATATCTTGACAGTAACTGTATAAATAGACAGTATTTTGGCTGAACCGGAATAACCAGTGCCTGCCATGCCCTACCTGAACACCGTCGATAAGCTCGCCGTGCTCGCGGACGCCGCAAAATACGATGCTTCCTGCGCGTCAAGCTCTGCGCAGAAACGAAATTCGGCGGGCACGAAGGGGATTGGCTCCACCGAGGGCATGGGCATCTGTCACTCCTACGCGCCGGACGGTCGCTGTATCTCTCTACTCAAGGTCTTGCTAACCAATTACTGCCAGTACGATTGCCTGTACTGCGTTAACCGGGTCTCGAGTAATGTGCAACGCGCCCGCTTCGGTGCCGGGGAGCTTGCGCAGCTGACGCTCGACTTTTACAAGCGCAACTACATCGAAGGGCTTTTCCTGTCGTCCGGCATTATCAGGAGCCCTGACTACACGATGGAACAGATGGTCGAGGTCGCTCGTATCCTCAGGGAGGAACACGAGTTTCAGGGCTACATTCACCTTAAGACGATTCCCGATGCGGCACCCGAGCTTCTCGAAGCCGCCGGTCGTTATGCTGACCGTTTGTCGATTAACGTGGAGCTGCCAAGTCGCGTCAGCCTCGGCGAACTCGCGCCGGAAAAGGATGCCAGTCGGATTCGGCAGGCGATGGCGTCGGTGCGCCTCAAGCTGGATGAGAAGAAAGAGAAGAGTCGGCACAGCAATCCGCGCGCGATGAAAGCGACCGGCCAGAGCACGCAGATGATCGTCGGCGCCGACACCTCCGACGACCGCAAGATCCTTACGACCAGTGCATCGCTGTACGCCGGCTACAAGCTGCGCCGCGTCTACTATTCCGCTTTCAGCCCTACGCCTCATCCAAGCAGCAAGCTGCCGCCGCAGCCGCCACCCTTACAACGCGAACACCGCTTGTACCAGGCCGATTGGCTGCTGCGATTTTACGGTTTCGAACTCGACGAGATTATCGCGGGCGGAAACGACGGCATGCTCGATCTGAAAATCGATCCCAAGCTGGCGTGGGCGCTGAAGCATCCCGAGCGTTTCCCCATTGACATCAATCGCGCAGCGCGCGATGAGCTGCTTCGCGTACCCGGGCTCGGGACGCGGAGCGTTCGCGCAATACTCAAGGCTCGGCGCCTTGGCGCTCTGCGTCTCGACGACGTCGCCCGATTGACGACGTCGGTTAAAAAGATACGACCGTTTATAGTGGCACGTGACTGGCGCCCGACCCGCGCACTCGATTCGGCCGGCCTTCGCGCGCAGCTCGCCCCTCCGCCAGAGCAGGGAGACCTTTTCGCTTGAGCGAGCCGGTGGCAGTTACGCTCGAAGGGCCCGCGGACTACGACGAGTGGCGCATGGCGGCCCGCCGACTGCTGGCCGACGGGGTAAGCCCGGATCGAGTCGGATTCGGGCTCTCCACGGCGAGCGGCGATCTGTTCGGCGCGCAACCGACCACCAGTCAGCAACGCCCGACATTGGACGCACGCCCCATACGCGTGCCGCGGGAATTCCGGTCGCTTGCGCGGGAGGTTATCTGCCACAGCGATGCCTCGCGTTTTGCGTTGCTGTACCGACTATTATGGCGATTGAGGTGCGAGCCACGGCTGCTCGACAATGGTGCGGACGCTGATGTTTACATCGCGCGGCG
>JAHEJD010000124.1 GCA_024639005.1 Chromatiaceae bacterium
CCCGGCGACGAGGTGATCACCACGCCGTTCAGTTTCATCTCCACCGCCGAGGTGATCGCGCTGCTGGGTGCGACGCCGGTATTCGTGGACATCGATGCCCTCACCTATAACCTGGATGCCGACCTGATCGAGGCCGCGATCAGTGAAAAGACCCGCGCGATCATGCCGGTCAGCCTCTTTGGTCAGTGTGCGGACCTGCCGGCGATCAACGCGATCGCAGCGCGCCACGGCCTGCCGGTGATCGAAGACGCGGCGCAGAGCTTTGGTGCCCAGTCGAACGGGCGCAGGTCCTGCGGCATGACCACGATAGGCTGTACCAGCTTTTTCCCGGCCAAGCCGCTGGGCTGCTACGGCGACGGCGGCGCCTGTTTCGCCGACGATGACGCCCTGGCCGAGCGTATGCGCGCGCTCAGAAACCACGGTCAGGATCGCCGCAATCATCACCCGCTGATCGGCATCAACGGCCGCATGGACACCCTGCAGGCGGCCGTCATCCTGTCCAAGATGCAGCTGTTCCCCGACGAGGTGGTGCAGCGCGCGCAGCTCGGCGCGCGCTACTCGGCGCTGCTCGCGGACACGGCCTGCATTACGCCACACATCGCCGGCGGCAACCTGACCGTGTACGCACAATACACGCTGCGGGTCGCCGACCGCGACGGGCTGGGCAGACGCCTGGCCGCAGCGGGTATCCCAACCGCCCTGTACTACCCGATTACCCTCGACCGGCAGCCGGCGTTGGCCCAGCGCAGCCGCGTCGCCGGCCCGCTGACCATCGCCCATCGGGTGGCGGACGAGGTCATCAGCCTGCCGATGCATCCCTATCTGCGCGAGGATGAGATGCAGCTCATCACCGACGCGGTGCGTGACGGGCTGCATCATGCCTACTGAAACTGGTTCTGGTAGAGCACCCGGTACTGCCCACCGAGCGCCAACAGCGCCTCATGCGATCCGCGCTCGATAATCCGGCCCTTGTCGACCACCAGGATCTGATCGGCATGCACAATGGTCGAGAGACGGTGGGCGATCACCAGCGTGCTGCGATCATGCGTAAGGTTCTGCAGCGCAGACTGCACATAGCGCTCCGACTCGGTGTCCAGCGCCGAGGTCGCCTCATCCAGGATAAGCAACGGGGCATCCTTCAACAGTGCACGCGCAATCGCGATGCGCTGGCGCTGGCCACCCGACAGCAGCAGGCCCTCCTCACCGATCAGGGTATCGAAGCCGGCGGGCAGCGCGTTGATGAAATCCAACGCGTAGGCGGCCCTCGCCGCCGCCTCGATTGCCTCGTGCGAGACGTCTTCCGCGCAGCCATAGGCGATATTCGCCGCCACGGTGTCATTGAACAGCAGTGATTCCTGTCCCACATAGGCGATCTGGTTGCGCAGACTGGTCAGGGTGACGGCGCGGATATCGATGCCGTCGAGCAGGATCCGCCCACCATTTAAGTCGTAGAAACGCGGCACCAGCGACGCAATGGTCGTCTTGCCGCTGCCCGAAGACCCGACCAGCGCGACGGTCTCCCCGGGTGCTATCGAGAACGAGACCCCGCGCAGCGCCTCCTCGTTGGCCGTGGCATAGCGAAAGCGCACATCGTCGAACACCAGCTCACCCCTGACCCGACCCAGCACCTCGGGTCCCTCGTCCCGCTCCGGGGCCTCGTCGATGAGGTCGAACACGCTCTCGGCACCGGCCAGGCCGGCCTGCAGCGGTTGATTGACGCCGACCAACCTTTTGATGGGTGAGAACAACAGACCCAGCGCCGCCATGAAAGACACAAAGGTACCCACACTCATCGGCGCCTGACCCATCTGGCCGGTGCCGGCATAGATGAGGACGGCCATCATCACCGCGGCAGTCGCCTCGACCAACGGGGCACCGGCGGCGTCGGCGACCTTTTGCTTGAACCGGTAGCGCCGCACCCAGTTGGCATGGCGCAGAAAACGCCGCATCTCGGCATCACGCCCGCCAAACACCTTGATCACCTTGTGCCCGCGCACGCCCTCCCCGACCACATGGGTGATCTCACCGGTGGTCTGCTGAATCTTGCGGCTCAGGGAGCGCAGGCGACCGGCGATCAGGCGGACCGTCAACAGCAACAACGGCAGCAGGACGAACACGAACAGGCTGAAACGCCAGTCGAGATAGAGCATATAGGCGATCAGCCCAATCACGATCACGCTGTCGCGCACCAGGACCATCAGCACCTTGGTCGCGGCATTGGTCACCTGGGTGACGTTGTGCGTCAGCTTGGTGATGATCATCCCGGTGGAATGCGCATCGTAGTAACTGGTGGGCAGCGTGAGGACCCGTTCGAACATCAGTAGGCGCAGGTCGAGTACGAGTTTTCCCGAGACCCAGGCGAACGCGACCTGGCTGGCGAGGCCACAGGTGCCGCGCACCAGGAAAAGCAGGATCAGCGCGATCGGCGCCCAAAACAGGAAGCGCGGATCCCGTTCGACGAAGGTGCCGTCCAGCAGGGGCTTGAGGAGATAGGGGATGGCGGGCTCGGTGAGTGCCAGCAACACCATGAACAGGATGCCCGCACCGAACTGTCGCCAATAGGGGCGCACGTAGTGCAGCAGACGCAGGTACATCGCGCGGCTACGCATCCCTGGGCATCCTCCACCGGCTCGGCTTGGATTCAGCACGCTCCCCAGGCAACCGGCGATCGACTAAAAATTTCATCTCAAGGTCTCGGCCCGATGGTCAATAAAACGGCGGATCGGAACGATTCGGGCGCAGCCGGAAGCGACGATGGATCCACAGGTACTGCTCGGGATGGCTGCGTATCCAGCCTTCGATCAAGCGGTTCGTCCGGCGCAGGTCGGCCGCGATGTCCGGCGTGGGAAACCCCGCCAGCGCCGGCTCGACAATCACATCATAGCCGTCGCCGCTGGCGCGGCGAATACCGTGGAACGGCACCACCAGTGCCCCGGTTGACCGTGGGATGCGCGAGATCGCGGTGTTGGTCGTCGCCAGATGGCCGAAGAACTCGACGAACACCGCCTGCGTGCGCTGGGTATTGCGGTCCGACGCATACCAGACTGCGTGTCCCTGGCGCAGGCTCCGGATCATCGCGCGGACATTGCCGCTCTGGATGGCGTTCTGGGTCACCCGGTTTCGCGCGCCCCCGATCACATACTCGGCCACCGGGTTGTCATAGCGCCGGTACATCGCGTGAAAGGGCGCGAACAGCGCCAGCAGCCGCGCGGTCAGCTCGAGGTTGGTGAAATGCGCCGACAGCAGGATCACACCCCGCCCGCTCCGCAATGCGTCGAGCAGGTTTTCCAGCCCCTGAATGTGGGCCAGTCCGCGCAGGGCCTGGTCGGTCTTCCACCACGCCATGGGCATCTCGAACAGACTGATCCCCAGCGACTCGAAGTGGCGCCTGAGCAGGGCGTCCCGCCGTGGCGCGTCGAGCTCGGGGAAACAGGCCCGCAGGTTGGTGGCGGCGACATGGCGACGCGATGGGGACACCCGATAGGCCAGCCTGCCCAGTCCGCGACCCAGCCGCAGGACCACCGGGTAGGGCAGCATTATCAGCAGTCGCAATAGGCCGAAACCGATCCAGGCCGGCCAAAGCCTTGGCGACCAGAGGTGTGCGTTGTTATTCGCTGCCGCCATCCGAGATCATTGCACTTTCGCGCACAGCCCTGCTGCCGATGCCCACACCAGGGAACCGCGGCCGAGTTTACTGGATAACGCCAAGGATCACGACGCCGGCCACGGCGCCTATGCCGAATCCTCGGCGACCCCGGCGCCGAGCCAGAGCGCCAGCAGAATCAGCGGCAGATAGGCCAGTGCGGCGATATACAGGCCCATGGCCGGGGTCGTCGCCGCCAGCAGTGCCATCGGCAGCAGCCAGGCCGCGTTGA
>JAHEJD010000125.1 GCA_024639005.1 Chromatiaceae bacterium
CTCGGCTACAACTTCACCGACTTCTCGGACGACCTCACCGACCTCAACTTCGACCACCAGGGCGTGTTCCTCAACCTCACCGGCTCCCTGTAATTAGGGGACAGTGACTTTAAGTGCCAGGCGATGAACTCGCCTGGCACTTAAAGTCACTGTCCCCAACCGACGCCATGCCTGTGTTACGGTAGCCGCGCCTGTGGGCAGCCTGTGTCCACGTACTGGAGAGATATAGATGAGAAAAGCAGCAATAACAATGATCGCCGTCCTGACGTTCGGCGCATCGACAATAATGATGTCCGGCAGTGTGCTTGCCGAGGAATGGCCGTTCATCGGAGGCGATTACTGGGAAGTGACGGGGATCGATATACAAGATGGCGGCGGTTACAAGTACGCCAAGTGGCTGTCAATGGAGTGGCGCAAGGATCTCGAATTTGCCAAGTCGAAGGGCTGGATCAAGGACTACATGGTCATCGCCAATGTCCACGCGCGCAGCGACGAGGCGGACCTCTATCTCATACGGGTACGGGAGAGCATTCCGTCGGGCGCCGAAGGTGAAAAGCGCCAGAAAGAATACCTGGAGTGGCAGTCAAAGAGCATCGAGAAAATGCAGGCCGAGAGCGGCAACCGGGCGGAGTACCGTAAGGTAATGAGCGACTCGTTGCTGCAGGTTCTCAAGTTCCGCGACTGATAACCGCTTGTTCTGTCGGCTTTCGTCTTGAACGATTGGGCAGGTAGAACATCGCAACACAAGGCGGACGGTTCGGCACTCTGGCCGACCGTCCGTTTTCTTGTGCACGCCCCTAAGCTGGCTTTCGCGCCACGAAGCAGGCCCAGGTAATGTGCCCCCCGGCAAGCGCAGCTTGCCACCGCGCGATGCTCTGCGAAATCGACGCTTTGGCGTCAGCGTCGAGGCCGGCGATCGGTTGTTCCAGCTGCTGCGCCAGCTTGTCGTAATGGGTCGTGATGTCGCCTGATCGCTCCTCGACGAACGACATCTCGAAACCGGCGGCTCGGGCCATCGCCTCGTAGTCACCCACGGTCGCGCCCACGCTCGCGCCGATGCGCGCAAAGGCGGCCGCCACCATGGATGCGTCCGCTTTCTCGCCGGTCAGGATATCCGAAAACGCAAAGGTACCGCTCGGCTCGAGAACCCTGAAAACCTCGGCAAAGACCCTGGGCCGGTCCGGGGAATGAATGATCGCTTCCTGGCAAATGACGGCATCCCAGCTGTCCGGTTCGCTGTCGATGCTGTGAAAGTCACCGACCGCCACGTCGATCTGGTCGCCGAGCCCGGCTTCGTCGGCCGCCGCGCGAGCATGGTCGACACAGTTCTCCGAGATGTCGATGCCGCTGGCCTTGCAGCCCATTTGCGCCAGGGTTCTAAGCGTGCCCCCGAATCCGCAGGCGATATCGAGCACGCGTTGGCCGGCCGTGAACCCGGCCTGGTCGACGAGGTACTGCGTCATGGCCGCCGAGGCTTCTGCAACCGTCTCTTCCCCCGTCGCATAGCGGCCGATGTGGATGTCGGCACCTCCCCAGCATTCCTCGTAAAACCGGGATATGGCCGCGTTATCGTAATAGGCAGCGGCCTGTTCGCTATCGAAAACCTCGTTTGACATGTTCTTTTCCCTCGATCCCGCAACGTCATGAAACACCGTAGCTGACTGGACAGCCCGGAGCAATTAGGGGACAGTGACTTTAAGTGCCAGGCGCCGTAAAGCACCTGGCACTTAAAGTCACTGTCCCCTAATTGTGCAGACGCCGTGGTCGCCTGGCACTTAAAGTCACTGTCCCTTAACTGTTCTGTCGATCTGCTACAGTATCCACATGGCGATTACCTTGGCATTTGATGTCTACGGAACCCTGATCGACACGCACGGCGTCATCGCAAAGCTCGAAGCAATAGTTGGCGATCGCGCACGGGATTTTTCGTCGACGTGGCGCGACAAGCAGCTCGAGTATTCCTTTCGCCGCGGCCTGATGCAGAACTACGAAAACTTTGCTGCCTGCACCCGGGACGCCCTCGACTACACGTGCAGCCGCTACGCGGCCGGTATCACGCCCGACCAGAGACAGGCGCTGCTCGAGTCCTATCGCGAGCTGCCCGCGTTCGAAGACGCCGAACCGGCGCTGAGAGAACTGCGGGCCCGCGATTGTCGGCTGTTTGCGTTCTCCAACGGCGCTGCCGAGGCCGTCGAGACCCTGTTGTCCGCTGCCGGGATCAGGGAGCATTTTCTCGGGGTCGTGAGTTGCGACGACGTCAGATCGTTCAAGCCGAACCCCGCGGTCTACGCCCACTTCCTGAGAAAAGCCGATGCTACGGGCAGCGAGGCGTGGCTGATCTCGGGCAACCCGTTCGACGTTATCGGGGCCATCTCGGCCGGCATGCGGGCCGCGTGGGTGCAACGCTCGGAGGATTCTATATTCGATCCCTGGGGAATCGAGCCGACGGCGACGGTGCAGAGCCTCGGCGCACTCGCCGACGCAATCGGCGTATAGGTACGGGCTAATTCCGGCGCGGGTCCGCCCTGACCTGCATCTGGAACTTCGCCGGTTTCTGATTTGCCATGTGTTCGTAAGTTGCCCAGCGCATATCGACGAGTTCCTGGGCGCTCTTCATGAGCTTGGCGGCCGCGTCCGGATGTGTCTTCAACAGCGACCGGTAGCGCATCTCGTTGTACGCGTAGTCCTCGAGCGGGATGCTGGGCCGCGGTGAATCCAGAACGAACGGTTTCTTGCCAACGTCGCGCAGCGCGGGATTGAAGCGGATCAGCGGCCAGTAACCGCTCTGGGTCGCGAGCTTCTGCTGCTTGAGCCCGTCCGACATGTCGTAGCCATGCGCGATGCAGTGACTGTAGGCAAGAATCAGCGCCGGTCCGTTGTATTCCTCGGCTTCGCGCATGGCAAGCAGCGTCTGCTGCGGGTTGGCGCCCATCGCGACCTGCGCCACGTAGACGTTGCCGTAGGAGATGGCCTGCAGGGCGAGATCCTTCTTGCCGATGCGCTTGCCTGCGGACGCGAAGCGGGCGGACGCGCCCAGCGGTGTCGCTTTGGACATCTGCCCGCCGGTGTTCGAGTACACCTCGGTGTCGAGCACCAGCACGTTGACGTTGCGGCCGCTGGCGAGCACGTGGTCGAGACCTCCGGCACCGATGTCGTAGGCCCAGCCATCGCCGCCGACCAGCCAGATGCTGCGCCGGACCAGGTGGTCCACGATCGACAGCAGGGCGGCGGCCTTCTCGTCGCCCTCGTCATCGCGCAGCGTTCTCAGCTTGTCCTTGAGCACCGAGACACGCTGGCGCTGCGCGCGAATCTCGCTGCCGACGCGCTGCCGTGAATTGACCAGCTCGTTGGCGAGTTCATCACCAACCTCCGGCGCCAGGTCGGTGACCAGGTCTCTGGCGAGCGCCATGTGGTGGTCCGCGGCAATACGCATGCCGAGACCGAACTCCGCATTGTCCTCGAACAGCGAGTTCGACCAGGCCGGGCCGCTGCCCTCCTTGTTTTTCGCCCATGGCGTCGTCGGCAGGTTGCCGCCGTAGATCGACGAGCAGCCGGTGGCGTTCGCGACCATGAGGCGCGGTCCGAACAGCTGCGACAGCAACCTTATATAAGGTGTCTCGCCGCACCCGGCGCAGGCGCCGGCAAACTCGAACAGCGGTTCGAGGAACTGCGAGCCGCGCACCGAGGAAAAATCGACCTTCGCGCGGTCGCTGAAGGGGATGGATTCGAAGAATTCAATGTTCCTGCGGCCATCGTCGAGGATGGGCGCCTTGTCCGTCATGTTGATGGCGCGCAGGCCGGGCTCGTCCGGGCTC
>JAHEJD010000126.1 GCA_024639005.1 Chromatiaceae bacterium
TGCGTGACAACGGGCGCCCCGATAACATATTGAAAAATAATTGGTTTTGGTTGCATTACCGAACTCATAACCCGAAGGTCGTAGGTTCGAATCCTGCCCCCGCTACCAAAATTTCATTTTAAAACAACGGCTTGGAGGTCGCTCTCTAGGCCGTTTTTCGGTTCAGTAAAGTCAGTGGGGGAGTTTTGCGGGAGTTTCCTCCACAGACCTTGTTCACTGCTTCTAATAACTCCTCAATTTCGGGTGCCGAGTAGTGCGACGTGATGTCGCCGTTACGGTGTCCGAGCAAGACCTTCCTGGTCTCCAGCGGTATCCCGACCGCCCTTAAGCGCCGGCCAAACGTGTGTTTCAGGTCGTGCACCCGCAGGTTGGCAAAGCCCCAACAGACCGTCTCCTCACGGTCTTTGGCATAGTGCTCCGCCGCCTTGACGCGGGCGCGCTTCCAGCCGCTGTTGTAGATGTGGGTCACCGGCTTGCCCCGGTGTATGGCGAATTGTTATTCAAGCGGCCACGGGTAACTGGTATAGCCCGCGGCAATGAGATGTCCACTGGAATTGGTTGAGGTCGGCACGGCGGCTGGTGGTTTCACCAGTGATTTCTGATGGTGTATCGCCGTCGAGGGAAGTGTGTACGCGATGCGCGTTGTACTACTGCCCGAATCCTTCCAGTTTTCGCGCCAGATCATTGGCATTTCAGAACAGCACATGGTCAAGGAATTCGCGGCGCAGGGTTCCGATCAGTCGCTCGATGAAGAGGTGCGTTAAGGGCACGTAGGAAACGGATTTTATTGCCTGGATCTCCAGGATGCGCAGATTCACTAGCCAGCGGCGGTACCGGAATAACGGGTCATTATCGGAACTCAGATAGTGCGGAGCACCCTGGGTGGAAATGGCCGTGTTGAACATTCGACACAAGGCCGCACCGTCGACAGCACCGGCATGATCACCGAAACCTATGATGCGCCGAGTGAATTGATCCATGACCACGAGCACCTAGTGGCTCTTCAAGTGAATGGATTCACACCAAAACAGGTCGATGCGCCAGAGGTTGTCCGTCGAGTGCCCCAGGAAGCTCAGCCATGACGGTCCACTGTCACCGGAACCCGGCCGGTAATGCGCGGCAAGGATCCGCCGCACCTTATCTTTATCGATGTCGACACCGAATGCCTTGTTGATCTGTTGTGCGATTCGAGGGCATCCGGACCGCGGGTTGCGCTGCTTCATCGAAACGACGGCCTGGATGGGTTCGCGCGATGGTCCCTTGGGCCCAGGCTTCGCTTTGCGGCCAGTGGAATACAGCAGTCGATACTTTCGCTGCTGGAGCAGGCGATGAAATTTCAACAGCGTTGAAGGCCGGATAATGACGGCAGCGCGCTGAATGCGGCGTAAATCGAGAAACAATGACCAGAAACCAAACAGGAATCGATCGAGCGTCGACAGATTGGGCGCACGTCGCCGAGAGCGGTCGATCACTAGGAGCTGCTGCTTCATAAGCAGGCTGTCGGTGACGACTGCCTTCGCGCCACCCGGTCCGAGGAGTTTCGCGATTGTTGTCAGTAGATGGAGGAGGAGCGTCAGCAGATCCTTCATGGCGGTGGAGGGTAGGGGAGGTTCCGTTCTGGAACAAGACTGCCTAAGTTGCCCGATTCAGGTAACAATTATGAATTCGCCAGCCACAGCACCGTCACGGCCTGGAACTTCGGAATAAGTCTGCCGACCCCCCGTTCGCACAGGAGTGTCCAGGAGTCTGGAAAACTACTGGAGTTGCAACGCCCCCTGGCGGGCCTGGGCGGAATCTGCATCCAGGTCTCGCTCCAGAGATCTAGCACCATTTTGCACTACGCTAGCGGCGTACTGACTATCGTTAAACCGTGAACCTCTATAATTGTCTAAAGGCAAAGAGCTGGTTGAGAGCCTTTCTTGCTCACTCAAACGGGAGAGTCGAACATGCAAGTCCGCTTCTGGGGAACTCGCGGGTCGATTGCCAAGCCCGGCCACAGCACATTGCGATACGGCGGAAACACGTCTTGTGTGGAAGTGCGAACCGCCGATGGAACGTTGATCGTCCTAGACTGCGGGACAGGCGCGCATTCCCTTGGGAAGGCGCTGCTCGCCAGCGAATCGGCTGCGCGAGGGCATCTGCTGATCACGCACATGCATTGGGACCACATACAAGGGTTCCCGTTTTTCGCGCCCTTGCGCATACCTTCAAGCGAGTGGGATGTGTACGGTCCCAGAGGCTTGGGTGCATCCCTGCGGGACACGCTCGCGGGACAAATGAATTACACGTACTTCCCCGTGGATCTCGCGGGCCTCGATGCGCGCGTTCGCTACCAAGAGCTGGTGGAAGGGTCCTTCGAGCTCGGCGATGTCCGCATTGAGGCGCGCTATTTGAACCATCCGGCGGTGACACTCGGGTACCGGTTGGAAGCCGATGGTGTTGCAATCGTCTACGCCACCGATCACGAGCCTCACTCTCGCCAGCTCGCCCTCGGAGAAGCGATCTCAGGGCCAGTCCTGGAAGACGATGCGCATGCGGATTTTCTGGAGGGAGCAGATCTCGTCATTCATGACACGCAGTACACCGCCGAGGAATATCCTCAGCGTGTCGGCTGGGGTCACAGCACGGTGGAATATGTCGTTGACCGGACCTGCGACAAAGGCATCGGACGCGTCGCCTTGTTTCATCATGATCCCATGCGTGATGACGAGAGCATTGATCGGCTCGTCAGTCTGGCCAGGGAGCGCTATGCATCTGCCTCCGAAAGGCTTGAAGTGCTAGGTGCCGCTGAGGGTATGATGCTTGAACTAGAGCGTCGCCCTCGTCGTTCGCGACTTCGCCGCAGCGGGTCATCGGCTCGGCAAGCCCCCGAACGTCCTGCCGAGGCACAGAAGCTGCTCTTGTGTGCTCGAGAGCCGGACAACGTCGAAGTGTTTCGACATGCGGCCGCCGAGGACAAGCTCGCCCTTTGGGAAGCCGGGGACCTCGAGGGTGCGGTGGCGGTCGTCCGAGAACGTTCCCCATCGGTCGTCGTCTTCGAAAGGTCGATCTTGGGTGCCGGCCTGCGCGCGCTCCAGGAGGCCGTTCCCGATGGCGCATCGCAACCGAGCCTGCTAGGGCTCGCTAGTCACGCCGACGGCAGTTCGGAAAGAGACCGGACCGAAGCCGATGTCCAATGGATCGAAACACCGCTCACCGCGGAATACGCTCGAACCCGACTACGCGCGGCTTTGCTTCGCACTGCTTGCCGATGGCACCGCGGTTCCGTTCCGGCAGACGAAACCGAGCGCATCGAAGCGCTCCGTGACCTCCGCATCTTGGATACTCCTGCCGAGGAGCGGTTCGATCGCTACACGCGTCTTGCGTCCGCGCTGTTTCGGGTGCCGACAGTGCTCGTGTCTCTCGTCGACAGCGATCGACAGTGGTTCAAGTCAGCGCATGGATTGGAGGCTGAAGAAACGCCGAGAGACCGGGCTTTTTGTGCCCACGCTATTCTGGAGGCCAACGTATTCGAGGTGACAGATGCCAGCGTGCACCCCGATTTCGCCGACAATCCGCTCGTCATCGGTCCACCGTACGTGCGGTTCTATGCCGGCATACCCCTCACCGTGCAGGGCCGCTATCGTGTAGGAACTCTGTGTCTCATTGACTACTTCCCGCGCGAGCTCAGCGCCAAGGAGAAGGCTCTGCTAAAGGACCTCGGCCAGCTCGTCGAGAGAGAGTTCGAGTTCTCGGTCCCGGCTTGATCCAAGAGTCCAGAGGCGCAACGAAAGGGGCTGCTACTCGATCGGTCGACGGGCTACTCTGG
>JAHEJD010000001.1:0-72349 GCA_024639005.1 Chromatiaceae bacterium
CGAAGAGAAAAGTCGCCGCGATCCAGCTGGCCTCCGGCAGCAATGTGAGTGCGAATCTGCTCGAGGCCGAGCGCCAGACAGAGGCAGCAGTGAAGCAGGGCGCCGAGCTGATCGTGCTGCCCGAAAACTTCGCCTTTATCGGCAGAAGTTGCAGCGACACCAATGCCTTGCGCGAAGAGCCCGGCGATGGCCCGCTGCAGTCCTTTCTGTCGCAGCTTGCCAGCAAGCTGGGGGTATGGGTGGTCGGCGGCACCATCCCACTTGAGGCCGACCATGCGGCCAAGTGGCGCGCGGCCTGCACAGTATACGATGCCCGCGGACGACAGATTGCTAGGTACGACAAGCAACACCTGTTCGACGTCAATCTGGTGGAAAGCGACGAGCAGTTTGTCGAGTCGGAGAGCATCGAATCCGGCGACCGCGTCGTTGTCATCGACAGTCCGGTCGGCCGACTCGGCGTCTCCGTGTGCTACGATTTGCGTTTTCCAGAACTCTATCGCGCCATGCTAGATCGCGGCGTTGAGGTGGTGGCGCTGCCCGCGGCGTTCACGGCGATTACCGGGCGCGCCCATTGGGAGACCCTGGTGCGCGCTCGGGCAATCGAAAACCTCGCCTATGTCATCGCCGCGGCTCAGGGTGGCTTTCACATCGCCAGCCGGCAGACCTACGGGCACAGCATGATCGTCGATCCCTGGGGAACCAAGCTGGCGGAACGCGAGCGAGGCAATGGGTGCGTCGTAGCGGCCGTCGACCGAGGTTTTCAGCACACGACGCGGCGCAACTTTCCCTGTCTCGACCACCGGCGTCTGCATTGCCGCTGAGCGCGGAATCGGCGCGCGCATTCCTTGTGGAGATTTTTGGATGACGCAAAGTACAGCCATCGCGCGCGCAACCCTACTCGACGCACCGGGCCTGAGCGAAACCCATCTGGCTAGGGTGATGGATCGGCTATTGAGTCGCCAGGTAGACGCGGCCGACATCTATTTTCAGTACAGCAGACTGGAGTCTTGGGTACTGGAGGACGGCATCATTCGAGATGGTAGCCACGGCATCGAACAAGGGGCCGGGATACGTGCGATCAGTGGCGACAAGACCGGTTTCGCCTATACCGACAGCCTGGCCCTGCCAAAGCTGCTCGATGCCGCAGGCGCGGCGCGCGCGATTGCGCAGGCCGGGCAGCATGGCGCACAGGCAATAGCCGACGGCGATACGCCGACGGCCCTGTACGCACCGGTCAATCCGCTGGAGTCGCTCAGTGAGGCGGAGAAGCTCGATCTGTTGCGGCGCGCCGATGCCGAGGCACGCGCTGCAGATCCACGGGTGCGGCAGGTAATCGCCAGCCTGGTAGCGGCGCACGACATAATCCTAGTGATGGACAACAGCGGCCAGATCAGCGGCGATGTACGTCCGCTGGTGCGTATGAACGTGCAGGTGATCGTCGAGCACGACGGTAAGCGCGAGCAAGGCAGCGCCGGCGGCGGCGCTCGCCAGGGCCTCGACTTCTTCATCAGCGAGGAACGCGCCCTGGGCTACGCGCGCGAAGCGGTGCGCCAGGCGCTGGTCAACCTCGATGCGGTGGCTGCACCGGCCGGCATGCTGCCGGTAGTGCTCGCCCCGGGTTGGCCGGGCGTATTGCTGCACGAGGCCGTCGGCCACGGTCTGGAGGGAGACTTCAACCGCAAAGGCACATCCGCATTTGCCGGACGGATCGGCGAACAGGTCGCATCGAGCCTGTGTACAGTGGTCGATGACGGCACACTGCCCGACAGACGGGGATCGCTGACTATCGACGATGAGGGCACGGCGTCGCAATACAACGTGCTGATCGAAAACGGCCTGCTCAAAGGGTACATGCAGGATAAGATGAATGCTCGACTGATGGGCGTCGCCGCGACCGGCAACGGCCGACGCGAGTCCTATGCGCACCTGCCGATGCCGCGCATGACAAACACTTATATGTTGCCCGGGCAGCACAAGCCCGACGAGATAATCGCCTCAGTTAAGAACGGTCTTTACGCAGTCAACTTCGGGGGCGGTCAGGTGGATATCACCTCTGGAAAATTCGTGTTCTCCGCCAATGAGGCCTACCTGATCGAAGACGGGAAGGTGACCCGGCCGGTCAAGGGCGCGACCCTCATCGGCAACGGTCCGGACGTGATGACGCAGGTCAGCATGGTCGGTGATGACCTGGAACTCGACAGCGGCGTCGGCACCTGCGGCAAAGAAGGCCAGAGCGTCCCGGTCGGCGTCGGCCAACCCACCCTGAAGATCGATCAACTGACCGTTGGCGGCACCGCCGCTTGAGCAAGACCGCCAGATGAGTGAAACCGAACAGATCTCCCAACTCGCACGGATCGTAGAGGACCTGCTGCACGAGGCGCGCCATCTTGGCGCAGATGCGGCAGAGGCCGGCGTGTCGACGCAGACCGGGCTGTCGGTGACAGTGCGCCTAGGTGAGACGGAGACCATCGAACACACCAGTGACAACGGACTGGGTATCACGGTGTACTTTGGTCAGCGTAAAGGCTCTGCCAGCACCACCGATCTGCGTGACGCGGCGGTTCGCGAGACTGTCGCCGCCGCATGCCGGATTGCCAGGCACACCTCCGAAGACCCAGCGGCCGGCCTCGCCGATGCCGCACTGATGGCGCGCGACGTGCCGGATCTCGACCTGTTCCACCCCTGGGAACTCGATGCCGATACAGCAGCAGAGATTGCCCGTGGCTGCGAAGACGCGGCGCGGAGCGTCGATCCACGGATCAGCAACTCGGAAGGTGCCACGCTGTATACCCAACGCTCCAGCTTCATCTATGGCAACACCCACGGCTTCGTCGACGGCTATCCTACGACGCGGCACAGCCTCAGTTGCGCGGTGATTGCGCAAGAAGGCGAGGAAATGCAGCGCGACTATTGGTATGACAGCAGCCGTGTGCCGGCTGGACTCAGCAGTCCGGAGGTGATCGGCCGCACGGCTGCAGAGCGCGCCCTGGCCCGGCTGCATGGTCGCAAACTGGGCACCCGCGAGTGCCCCGTGCTGTTCCGAGCCGATGTCGCACCCAGTCTGCTGCGCAGTCTGTTTGGGGCGATCCGTGGCCAGGCGGTGTACCGCAAGTCGACCTTTCTGCTCGATCGGGTCGGCGAGAAGATATTCCCGGAATGGGTCGCCATTAGCGAAGACCCGCGTAAGCCACGCGGACAAGCGAGCGCACCGTTCGACAACGAGGGGGTGGCAACAGGCTACCGTGAAATCGTCTCGCACGGCACGCTACAGGGGTATCTCCTGGACAGCTATGCGGCGCGCAAACTCGGTCTCACCAGCACGGGCAATGCCGGGGGCGTGCGCAACGCCGCTATCGAAAGCAGCGGGCAGTCTTTCGACATGCTGCTACGTGACATGGGTCGGGGCGTGCTTATCACCGAGTTGATGGGGCAGGGAACCAACTTGGTCACCGGCGACTATTCGCGCGGAGCTGCGGGTTTCTGGGTGGAAAATGGCGAAATCCAGTACCCCATCGAAGAGATCACCGTTGCCGGCAACCTCAACGAGATGTTCAGCGGCCTGGTCGCCGTGGGCAATGACGACGACATACCGGGCAGCACAAGGACAGGCTCATGGTTGTTCGAGCGCATGACCATCGGTGGTGACTGAATCCTCTTTCCTCTGCGAACCATCAGGAGACGACGCGGATGCGAATTTTGCACACCATGTTGCGAACGGCCGACCTCGATCGTTCAGTCAACTTTTATACTGAGGTGCTGGGGATGCGCCTTTTGCGACAAAAGGACTATCCCGATGGTGAGTTCACGCTGGCCTTCATCGGCTATGGCGATGAGGCCGACAGCAGTGTGATTGAGCTCACCTACAACTGGGGCGAAGACAGCTATGAGATGGGCAATGCCTATGGCCATATCGCCATCGAGGTCGATGATGTGTACCAGGCGACAGAGGCCATCCAGGCACGCGGCGGCAAGATCCTTCGCGAGGCCGGCCCCATGAATGCAGGCACGACCATCATCGCCTTCGTCGAGGACCCCGACGGGTATCCCATCGAACTGATCGGTCGCAAGGAACATTGAGCGTCGCAGTCCCCAGGATCAGATCAGCAACGTCTTTTGCGAGAACGCCGCGCCCTGGCAGTTTCCAGACACGGCGCCTGTTTAGCCAACGGCGTGGTCAACGTAGCCTGGAAATCTCCAGGCCAGTCTGCAAATGTCACCGTTTTTCGTCGCGAGGGTGTCGAGACGCCGTCATGGCGGGGCGCACGCCGTGAAAGACGGTGAAGGGCGTTGCTGACACTGCGTCAAACCGGCTGTAGCGAGAGCGTCCCGTTAGGGCGCGTGTATCGCCGCCCGCAGCAGGAGGTCGGTGAGATCTCCAGGCTAAAGATCTGCCGCCGGCAGGCGGTCATTAGTGTCTGGTGGCCTTCTTTTTGGTCTTTGCCGTCTTCTTGCCGGCCACCGGCTGCTTGCGCACGGTCTTCTTGACGACCGCCTTTTTCGTCGGCGCCCGCTTGACTGCGGACTTCTTTGCAGTGGACCTCTTGCCAGACGCCTTCTTGACGGCTGTTTTCTTTACCGAGACCTTTTTGGCGGAGGCCTTCTTGCTGGCCGATTTTCTCACTGCGGCCTTTTTCACTACCGACTTCTTGGCGACCGCTTTCTTCGCGCCAGCCTTCTTTGCGGCGATTTTTTTCGCGGCCACTTTCTTGGTGGGCTTTGTCTTGGCCGCTGCCTTCTTGGCGGTCAGCTTCTTTGCCGCAGTCTTGGACGTCGCGGTCACCTTGCGTGCCGCCGGCTTTTTCGCCGCCACCTTCTTCGCAGGCTTCTTCTTGGGCGCCGACTGTTTGGCCACGGTCTTCTTCACTGCCTTTTTCTTGGCCGCTGCCTTCGTCGCTGCGACCTTGTCTGGCGCGGTCTTCTTCGCCGGTTTCCGCTTGGCCGATTCTTTCGCCGGTACGGCTTTCGCGGCTTCAGGCACCGCTTGTTTCTTTGACGCACCCCGGGCGCTCGGCTTGGTCTTGGCGGCCTCGCTGGCCTCGGCCGGCGCACTTTCCGGCAGCGCCTTCGGTGGCATCGCATCAATCAGCTTGCGGACCACCTTCCAGGCCTTTGCCGGCCCCTGGTCGGCCTGAACCCGCTGCAGCTTTTCGTGCAGAGCGTAGTACTGCAGCAAAGGCCCCATCTGGTTTTCATAGACGCGCAGTCGATTACTGATGGTCTCTTCATAGTCATTCGGCCGGCGCACGACACGGGCCCCGCATTCGTCACAAACGCCCTCAACCAGCGGCGGATTGAAGTACATATTGTATTGCGCGCCGCAGTTGTCACAGGTGATGCGTCCAACCAGACGCTCCATCAGCTCATCGCGGTCGACCTCAAGATTCAGCACCAGCTCAATCTCGGCGGCGAGATCGCCGAGCACACTGTCCAGGACATCGGCCTGGCCCGCATTTTTTGGCAGATCGACCAGGATAAAGCCCTTGCTGAGGTCCATCTGCGGCATCTGGATGCGCAATAACGCCAGTAGAAGCTCATCCGAGACGCGCGACATGTCCATGGCCTCTTTGGCCAGCCGACCCAGTTCTGTCTGCTCGGCCGCGGCGCGCCGCATAACGCTGCCGACGGTGATCACCGGCATCCCGTAATGCGCGGATATCTGCTGGGACAGCGCCCCCTTCCCTGAACCGGGGGGGCCTAGTAGAACGATCCTCATGTTGGCTCCTCAAAGGGCGTTTTCTTGTTGTGGCAGACGCCTGACGACTGCTGCCCGACCGATTTCTGATCGAGTGAGCGATGCGCCCTGAAATGTAAGGAAATTAGGAATTTCCTATGGGGGCATGCGCGTTTTGCATTGGCTGGCCCGTGCCGAGTTGCCTAAGCTAATCGCAGATTAATTTGGCTGTCAACGAAGCGACTGATTTTTCGCGAATTTTAGCCCGTTGTCGGAAATAAACGACTAATCGGCCCAGCCTACAAATTTCACCGTTCTTCGTAACGAGGCTGCCGAGACGCCGCTGTGGCGGGGTGCACACAGTGGAAGGCGGTGAAGGGGTAGTCGACACTACGTCGAACCGACTGCAACGAGTACGCCCCGTCACGGCGAGCGTATCGGGGGCCGCAGCAGGAGATCGGTGAGATTTGCAGGCTAGGATTCCTTGCCGACAAAAAATGTACAATCCGCTGCTGTCATTCGTCGTGGTCGATTTCGCGATCGGCTCCGGTTCATTGATCAGGTCGCATGAGCACTATCCCAGACATCACAGAGACTGAGGATTGGATCGTCAAGACCACGCTGAAAGAGCGCTACGGTGGCGATATCGATCTGCAATATGCCGATGCGGAAATCCGCCTGAATCCGGCCGACCGCGAACTGACGACCTGCCCGGTTTTCGTCTGGGAGTCCGACGGCTGCCATTTTGTCATCTTCAAGAGCGGGGAAAGGCGCTACCGTTGCCAGTTCTTTTTCCGCGGCTACCAGCAGTACGGGACAGGGGTCCATGAGTACGACGACTTGACCGAGTGCGCCGTGTCGCTGCTCCAGGCGCAGGCAGATCACGTCGCCCGCGAGCGCGGTGACATCGATAGCAAGCGACGCTGATCCGGCGCCACGGTCGCAACAACAGCCAATCTGAATCAAGAGGGAAACACCATGCCGGCGAAAAACGCCTTTTATGCCCAATCCGGCGGGGTCACCGCCGTAATCAACGCCTCGGCCTGCGGCGTGATCGAGACTGCGCGTCAGCATCCGGACCAGATCGCCAACGTGTACGCAGGACGCAACGGCATCATTGGCGCCCTGACCGAAGCGCTGATCGACACCAACCAGGAGTCGGCCGAGGACATTGCTGCGCTCAGGCACACCCCGTCCGGGGGTTTCGGCTCGTGTCGTTTCAAGCTTAAGAGCCTGGAGGACAACAAACGCGAGTACGAGCGCCTGATCGAGGTCTTCAAGGCACACGATATCGGCTATTTCTTCTACAACGGCGGCGGCGACTCGGCGGACACCTGTTTCAAGGTCTCTCAACTGTCGGAGAAGATGGGCTTCCCAGTGCAGGCCATCCATGTGCCCAAGACGGTCGACAACGACCTGCCGATCACCGACAACTGCCCGGGTTTCGGCTCGGTCGCCAAATACATCGCTGTGTCCACGCTCGAGGCGAGCTTCGACGTCCGCTCGATGGCCGCCACCTCGACCAAGATCTTCGTGATCGAAGTGATGGGACGGCACGCCGGCTGGATCGCGGCGGCGGGCGCGCTGGTAGAAGATGAGGGCATCCCGGTTGTCACCCTGTTTCCAGAGGTCGAGTTCGACAAGGACAAATTCCTCGCCGCCGTCGACACCAAGGTGAAACAGCACGGCTACTGTACCATCGTGGTCTCCGAAGGCTGCCACTGGCCGGACGGCAAATTCCTGGCCGAGCAGGGTACACGTGATTCCTTCGGGCACGCCCAGCTTGGCGGCGCCGCACCCGTGGTCGCCAACATGATCAAGGAGGCACTCGGCCACAAATTTCACTGGGCGGTCGCCGACTACCTGCAGCGTGCGGCCCGCCATCTCGCCTCCGCCTCTGACGTCGAGCAGGCCTTTGCGCTGGGCAAGGCGGCGGTGGAGAAGGCGCTCGAGGGTAAGAACTCAATTATGCCGACCGTGGTGCGCACCGCGAACAGCCCGTACCGCTGGGAGATCGGCGAGGCGCCACTGAGCGAAGTCGCCAACGTCGAGAAGATGATGCCGATGGATTTCATCGCTGATGACGGCTTCGGCATCACCCAGAAATGCAAGGACTACCTGTACCCGCTGATCCAGGGCGAGGCCTACCCGCCGTACAAGGCCAACGGCATGCCCGACTATGTGACCCTGAAGCTGTCCAGTGTGCCACGCAAGCTCTCCGACTTCGAACTCTGAGCGGGGGGTGCCGCGGGACGGATCGATCATAGGGCCCTGCGGGGCCCTTTCTCTGCGGTTAACAGGAAATAACAGACTGGACCGAAATCATCAGGAAATCGATCATCCATGACACTCGACAGGGCACGCGAACTCATCCGGGTAAAACTATCCTTTGGCGGTGGCTATAACCGCAACCCGGTACGCCTGATCCTGGCCGAAATCAGCAATGAACATGGCCAGGGCGCAGTCGACCAACTGATACGAGAGTTGAATCTGGCCGAGCGATTCGGCCTAAGCGAGGGCACCGATTTCTCGCGGGTGGGGCGCTAACCCGCGTATCTCGACGGGATCCGGCGCCGCAGACAATCTCAGGCCAGCAGGGCCACGCTCTTGACTTGCGCGTAGAGACGGCTGCCGGGGGTGATCGAAAGCGCCCGCTGCGAACGCCGCGTGACTCGGGTCAGCAACATGGCGTCGCCCGCCGACAACCTGACCATCACTTGGGCCGGGCCATCGTCGGCCAGGCCGCTGACGACTACCGGGAAGCTGTTGAGAATACTGCTTCCGAAGAGCGGTTGCTGGGCGAGACTGACATCGCGGGCGAGGATCCTCAAGCGGACGGCGGTCCCGGTCGCCAGCGCCACCCGCGGCACCCATAGCCGGCCACCACTGAACACCAGTTCGCTGAGATGATCGGGCGCATCGCGTACGGCGACGCGCGCCTGGATCACCGCCTCCGCCTCGCCGCCGTGCGCCAGCGGCAGATCCAGCCGGGTGAGTAGATCATTGACCGGCCCACGGGCGAGGAGCCGGCCGTCGCGCAGCAGCAGCATAAAGTCCGTCAGCCGGGCGACTTCGTCGAGGGCATGGCTGACGTAAAGCACCGGGATATCCAGCGCACGTTGCAGCGCCTCCAGGTAGGGCAGCAGTACAAGACGGCTGCCCTGATCCAGCGCGGCCAGTGGTTCGTCCATTAACAGCAGACGTGGGTTGCTCAGCAGCGCCTGGGCGATCGCGACCCGTTGGCGTTCACCGCCCGACAGCCCCGGCACCCGTCGCTGCAACATAGCCTGCAGACCAAGCAGGTCCACGACGTGATCGAATGTCGGCCCAATGCCCAAGGCGTGCCGCCGACGCATACCAAAGGCCAGATTGTCGGCCACATTGAGGTGCACGAACAGACTCGGCTGCTGGAACACATAGCCCACCATGCGGCGATGCGTCGGCAGGAAGATGCCGTCTCCCATCCAGGTCTCCCCGCCGATGCTTACCCTGCCCTGTGCCCCAGGCTCCAGGCCGGCGATTACACGCAGCAGTGTGGTCTTGCCGCAGCCTGAGGCCCCGAATACCGCGGTGAACCCCGTCTCCGGTGCCTCGAATGCCAGCCGCAGGTCGAAATCGCCCTTGCGCAGCCGGGTCTCCACCTGGATGCTCAAGGCGTGACCCTGCGACCGAAGCCGCTGGCATAGACCATCAGCAGCAACGCGAACGACAACAACAGAAGTCCGGCCGAGAGTAGGTGCGCCCGGGCATAATCCAGGACCTCGACGTGCTCGTAGACCGCGATCGATAACACCCGGGTCTCACCCGGGATATTGCCGCCAATCATCAGCACGACGCCAAACTCGCCCAGGGTATGGGCGAATCCCAGCACCGCGGCGGTGACATAGCCCGGTCTGGCCAGCGGCAGCACGACGCTGCGAAAACGATCCAGCGGGCCGGCGCCCAGGCACGCCGCCGCCTCCAGCGGCTGCTCGCCGACGGCGGCGAAGCTGTCGCGCAGAGGCTGGACCACGAACGGCAGCGAGTAGACCATTGAGCCGAGCACGAGGCCGCCGAAGGTAAACGCCAGCGAGAAATCGGCCAGCGGCCCATTGGGGCCCATCATCAACAATAGATAGAAGCCGAGCACGGTCGGCGGCAGCACCAGCGGCAGAGCGACGACCGCCTCAATGATCGCCCGCCAGCGGCTTTGCGTACGGGCCAGCCACCACGCCAATGGGGTGCCGAGTAGGATCAGCAGCACGGTGGTGAGCGCGGCCAGCTGCAGCGTCACTGACAACGCCTGCAGATCATCGGGCGAGACCAGATCCAGGCTCATGCCGGTCCCGGGAGACGGTAGCCCGCCTGGCGGATCAGCGCCCGGGCCCGTGCGCCCCGAAGATAATCGAGGCAGGCCTCGGCCGCGGGGTGTTCGCGCAACAACAGCGCCTGCTGGCTGATCGGTGCGTGCAGATCTGCCGAAATCACCCGATAGCTGCTGCGCCGCGCACCGACCAGCGGCATGAGGCAGGGGAGGCTGAGCATCAGGAAGCGGAGGATGTGCAAACGACCACCAACCCTGAACGAGGCGCGACGTCGGGAGTTTAACGCAGACCGACCGCGGGCCGCCTCAGGCCACTCCGCCGACCGGCCTGAGGTCGGACACTACGGATGGTGGGCGGTCACAACAGCGGCGCAATCACCAGCGACACGATTGCCATCACATTGATCAGGATGTTCATTGACGGGCCCGAGGTGTCCTTGAAGGGGTCGCCTACGGTGTCGCCGACCACGGCCGCCTTGTGAACATCGGAGCCCTTGCCACCCAGATTGCCCTTCTCGATCCATTTCTTCGCGTTGTCCCAAGCGCCGCCGGCATTGGCCATGGTCAACGCCAGCAATACGCAGGACACCAGGGCGCCACCCAGCATTCCACCCAGGGCCTCGGCGCTGATGCCAAAGCCGATGATGACCGGCGCCGAGACGGCGATTACACCGGGCAACACCATCTTCTTCAGCGCCGCGCTGGTCGCGATGTCCACACAGCGCGCGGTATCGGGCTTGGCATTGCCCTCGAGCAGCCCAGGGATATCGCGAAACTGACGGCGGATCTCCTGAATCATATCGAAGGCGGCGTCACCGACCGCGGTCATCGTGATCGAGGCGATCAGGAACGGCAGCAGGCCGCCGACGAACATCCCGATCAATACATCGGGGTCGTTCAGGAGAAGAATGAAATCGGGCAGTCGCGTGGAGATGGTCTCCACATAGGCAGTGATGATCGCCAGCGCAGCCAGCGCAGCCGCGCCGATCGCAAACCCCTTGCCGATCGCGGCAGTGGTGTTCCCAAGTTCGTCGAGCGAGTCGGTGATCTTACGCGTCTCCTCCCCCAGACCCGCCATCTCGGCGATGCCGCCGGCGTTATCGGCCACGGGACCATAGGCGTCGATCGCCATGGTGATGCCGACCGTGGCCAGCATACCGACCGCGGCGATGCCCACCCCGTAGAGTCCGACCAGCGCGTTTGAGACGAAGATTATCGCGCAGATGGTCAGGATGGGGACGACAACCGACTGCATACCGATCGCCAGACCGGTAATCATTAAGGTCGCAGTCCCGGTCTCGCCCGATTTGGCGATCCGCTGCACCGGTTCGCCGCCCGTGTAGTACTCGGTGACCAGGCCGATGACGACACCGCCGATGGCACCGGCGACCACAGCACCCCAGATCGCCGGGCTGCCGCCGAGTAAGGCAATCAGCAGGTAGGCGGTGACGATGAACGCCGCCGAGGCAGCCAGCGTGCCGGCGCGCAGCGCCTTTTCCGGGGCCTTCTCGGACGACTTGGTGACCAGGAAGATGCCCCCTATGGAACACAGCAGCCCCAGAGAGGCCAGCTGCAGCGGCAGCCCCATCAGCAGTTGCTGACCCCCCAGATGATCGGCGGCAGCCAGGGTCATGGTCGACGCGATCGCGATAGTCGCAATCATCGCACCGCAGTAGGACTCGAAGATGTCCGAACCCATGCCGGCGACGTCACCGACATTGTCGCCGACGTTGTCCGCGATTACGCCAGGGTTGCGCGGGTCGTCCTCAGGTATACCCGCCTCGAGCTTGCCGACCAAGTCGGCGCCGACGTCCGCACTCTTGGTGAAGATACCGCCACCGACACGCGAGAACAGCGCCACCATCGAGGCGCCCATGCCGAAGCCGTGGATCGTGTGTGCGGTCTCGGGGTCGCCGCCGAAAAACAGATACAGCATCCCCAGGCCGAGCAGGCCCGTCGAGGCCACCAGCAGACCCATCACCGATCCGCCGAAGAACGCAACCGAGAGCGCCGACGCGGCACCATGACGGTTTGCCGCCGTGGTAGTGCGCACGTTGGCACGGGTGGCCGTGAACATGCCGAAGTAGCCCGCCAGCCCCGAGGCCAGGGCGCCGGTCAGGTACGCCACGGCTGTGTTCATGCCCAGGAAGATAAACAACAGCACCAGAACGATCGCGCCGAAAATGCCCAGGGTCTTAAACTCTCGGCCCATGAAGACCATCGCGCCAAGATGGATCTGGTCGCCAATATCGGTAACCGCGGTGTCACCGGCAGGGATCCGCATGATCTGGCGGTAGATGAAATAGGCGGCTGCGAGACCAAAGATGCCGAGGAATGGCGGCACGAGCGAACCGAGCATAGGGGAGGCTCCTTAAGACTGTTTTTGACGACTGCGAACTGCGCAGGAAACTTTAGAGGCGATCCGCTTGGCGCGCCCAAAGTTCCATCAATAATGACATAACATTGAGATCTAGTGCAGGCGCAATGACCGCTGCCAGCGCATTTCGGTACGGGGGAGGCAGACTGCCGGAAAGCATTCCCCGCTCTGGGCTGACCGCGATTGGCAATCACTAGGGTCTCTGTTCGGTCGACTGGAATCGCGGCCGACCCGATGGGTTTTCCGGCGGCCCCGCAAAGTGGACGCAACCTCCGAGTGCGCTTACCCTTGGCGGCTTCGGCCATCGTCACACCCCGAGGGGGCTGCATGAATCTGGATCGTGTCACCAAGGGCAATGTGCCCAATGAAATCAACGTCATTATCGAGATTCCCGCGCATTCCGACCCGGTCAAGTACGAACTCGACAAGGATACCGGTGCGATGTTCGTCGACCGCTTCATGTCGACCGCGATGTATTACCCGTGTAATTACGGCTATGTCCCGCATACGCTGTCGAAGGACGGCGACCCGGTAGACGTGCTTGTACTGACGCCGGACCCGCTGATCTCCGGATCGGTCATCTGCTGCCGCCCGGTGGGGGTGCTGAAGATGAAGGACGAGTCCGGCGACGACGCCAAGGTGCTGGCGGTACCGATCGACAAGCTCTGCAAGACCTACCGCGGGGTCGAGAGCTTTCGCGACCTGTCGGGTGACGTGCTCAACCGTGTCTCTCACTTCTTCGAGCACTACAAGGACCTCGACGAGGGAAAATGGGTGCGGGTAGACGGCTGGTACGGCGTCGACGAGGCCAAGCAGGAGATCATGGACAGCGTGAAGATGTACAAGGACGCACCCGAGAAACCCAACTTCTGACGACTCCCCGCGCTGCGCTGCGGCGGCGTCCGGTTCGGTCTCCATGAGCGTACACCGGCCACCTGACCGGTGCCGCGCAGCTCGGCTTCATCTACGGCACCTTGCCGTTTGCGGTCTCCACCCTCGCGGACCGGCCCACCTGCCCGAACCGGCGCCGAACGGGCGGCTGGGCGCAGGCAGGCGTCGCGCAGCGGGCGCAGGTAGAATGAGAAGCCAGGCAGCCTGTCGGACTTGACCGTTTGCGGCGAAAATCACTGGGAGCGAATCAAATCAGGTTATCGTCTGAGGAGAATAGCCCAGCTATTTGACGAAAAGGATAAGCGGAGTTGAGCGCTATCCAGGGATTTGCAGCCTAACAGTGTTAAGTCCGACAGGCTGCTAGCCCAGTCATCATCAAGGCACCCCGCATGAAGGTTTGTATTCTTTCAGATAGCCACGACCACATCCCGCTGATCGACGCTGCGGTCGCCGACGCCAAGACCGCCGGCGCGGAGGCCGTGCTGCACTGCGGCGACCTCGTCGCCCCGAGCACGCTGCACTGCCTGGAGAAATACGGGCTGCCGGTGCACATTATCCACGGCAACAACACCGGCGACCTGTTCGCGCTTACCCAACTGGCCCACAGGCCCGGCGGCGTGGTGCGCTTTCACGGCATGGACGCCGGCATCGAACTGGCCGGCAGGCGGATCTTCCTGGTCCACTACCCACACTATGCGCGCGCGATGGCGGCGACCGGCGACTGGGACCTGGTGTGCTGCGGGCACAGCCACAAGACCGAGATACTGGAGCAGAAGAACTGTGCCGGCGGCATCACGCACGTGGTAAATCCAGGCACCATCGGCGGCGTCGGTCAGGCCCCGGCGACCTGGGTGCTCGCTGACCTCGACAGCATGACGTTCGAGCGGCGCGAGGTGCCGAAATCGCTCGAATACCGCGATGCCGTGACCGCCGGTCATGTCTGATCGCTTCACCCATTTCGACGCTGAGGGCCAGGCGCACATGGTCGATGTCGGCGGAAAGGCCGTCACTGAGCGCGTTGCGGTGGCGAGTGGCAGCATACGGATGCAGAGCAAGACGCTCGAGATGATCCTCGCAGGTGGGCACAAGAAGGGCGACGTGCTGGGTGTGGCTCGGATCGCCGGGATCATGGGGGCAAAGCGGACGTCGGAACTCGTGCCCCTGTGTCACCCGCTGCCGCTGACCAAGGTCAGTCTCGAATTCTCCCCCGATGCCGTGCTGGATAGCATCCACTGCAGCGTAACCGCGAAGACGCGGGGTCAGACCGGGGTCGAGATGGAGGCACTGTGCGCCGTGCAGGTGGCACTGCTGACCATCTACGACATGTGCAAAGCGGTGGACCGGGGCATGGTGATCGAGAATGTGCGCCTCGAGGAAAAATCGGGCGGCAAATCCGGCCACTGGCGGCGCAGCAATTTCCCCGATCGATGAACCCGCTGTATCGCCGGACCCTCTTTCTCACCAGCGCCGCCCAATTGTCGCAGACTCCGAGCGATGCGGGGTTCGAGGTCGCCTTCGCCGGCCGGTCGAATGCGGGCAAGTCGAGTGCGATCAACGCCCTGTGCGATCAAAAGGCCCTCGCGCGCACCAGCAAGACCCCGGGGCGCACACAACTGCTGAATTTCTTCGCCATCGACGAGTCGCGACGCATCGTCGACCTGCCGGGCTATGGCTATGCCAAGGTCAGCGAGGCGATCAAGCGCGAATGGCAGGGTTCACTGGCCGCCTACCTCGAGCAACGCAAATGCCTGCGCGGACTCATGCTGATCATGGATATCCGCCATCCGCTCAAGGAATACGATACACAGATGCTGCGGTGGGCCAGCCATATCTCGCTGCCGGTGCACGTACTGTTGTCCAAGGCGGACAAACTGAAAAAGGGGGCAGCCGCCAGCGCCCTGCTGGAAGTGGGCAGGGCGCTGCGAGACATCGATTCGGGATTCAGCGCGCAGATCTTTTCCTCGCTCAAGCGTAGCGGCCTCGACGAGGCCCACGCAAAGCTCGACGATTGGTTCGGTATCGGGCAGGGCGCCTGATGTGAAGCCCGGGCTAGTGCGCCTCGTCCCAGTTGTCGCCGATGCCGATGTCGACCACCAACGGCACCTCGAGTGAGGCCGCGGCCTCCATCAGTCGGCGAATCTGCCGGTTCGCGGCATCGATCTCCGGCGCCGCGACCTCGAATACCAGCTCATCGTGGACCTGCATCAGCATGTGCACCGCCGGGGCGTCACTGAGTATCCAGGCATCCACCGCGAGCATTGCGCGCTTGATAATGTCGGCCGCAGTACCCTGCATCGGCGCATTGATCGCCGTGCGTTCGGCGGCCGCACGCACCTGCTGATTGCGCGCATTGATCTGCGGCAGATACAGGCGACGGCCGAACAGGGTCTCGACATAACCCTGGTCGCGCGCCTTTTCCCGCGTGCCCTCCATGAACGCCTTCACACCAGGGTAGCGGGCGAAATACAGGTCGACATAGTCCTGAGCGTCAGCCCGCTCGATCCCCAACTGCCGGGCCAGCCCAAATGCCGACATTCCATAAATGAGTCCAAAATTGATCGCCTTGGCAGAGCGACGCTGTTCGTGGGTGACCGCGTCCGGGCTGTCGACACCGAACACCTCGGCCGCTGTCGCCCGGTGGATATCCGCACCGGCGGCAAACGCATTCAGCAGCCCCTTGTCCGCCGAAAGATGGGCCATGATCCGCAGTTCAATCTGCGAGTAGTCGGCCGCCAACATGCGCCACCCCGGCTCGGGCACGAAGGCCTGGCGAATTCGCCGCCCCTCTTCACTGCGCACCGGAATATTCTGCAAATTGGGGTCGGAGGAACTGAGGCGGCCGGTAGCCGCAACGGCCTGATGGTAGCTGGTATGAAGTCGCCCGGTATCTCGGTTGACCAGATCGGGCAGCTTGTCGGTGTAGGTCGACTTGAGTTTCGCCAGGCCGCGGTGCTGCAGGATCACCTGCGGCAGCTCATGCCCCTGCTCGGCCAACTCCTGGAGCACCGACTCGGCGGTGGAGGGCGCCCCCTTGGGCGTCTTGGCGATCACCGGCAGCTTCAGCTCGTCGAAAAAGATCTGCCCGATCTGCTTTGGCGAGCCCATGTTGAAGCTGCGCCCGGCGATCCCATAGGCCTGCTGCTCCAGTGCATGCATACGCTTGGCCAGTTCGGCGCTCTGAATGCCGAGCATCTTGCGGTCGAGGCGCACGCCCGTGCGCTCCATGCGTGACAGCACGCTGACCAGCGGCACCTCGATGCCGGTCAAGACATCGCTCAGCGGGGGCGTCTGTTCGAGCTGCGGCCACAGCGCCTGGTGCAGGCGCAGCGTGATATCGGCATCCTCGGCCGCATAGGGGCCTGCCTGCTCCAAGGGTACCTGATCGAACGTCAGTTGCTTTGCGCCCTTGCCGGCGATGTCCTCGAAATGGATTGTATGGCGCTGCAGGTGGCGCTCTGCCAGGCTGTCCATATCATGACGTCCTGCCGACGCATTCAGGACATACGACTCGAGCATGGTGTCAAACGCTATACCGCGCAGCGTAATGGCATGATTGGCCAGTACGCTCATGTCGTATTTGAGGTTTTGGCCGACCTTGCGCCGGGCGGGATCCTCCAGCAACGGTTTCAGTGCCGCCAGGATCTCCTCGCGGTCGAGTTGCTCGGGCGCGCCGGGATAGCAGTGCGCCAGCGGCACATAGGCGGCCTTACCCGGTTCGACCGCGAAGGATACGCCGACAACGCGCGCCTGCATGTAGTCGAGGCTGGTAGTCTCGGTATCGAAGCTGAAAAGCGGCGCGGCCCGCAGCCGCTCTCGCCACTCATCGAACTCCCCGCGCGCGAGGACCGTGGTGTAATCCGCGCGCGGCGCCGCGGCTGTCGCATCGGGCGGCGCATGGGTCTGTTCGTCGAGGCTGGCCAGCAATCGCCGCGACTCCAGGCGCTCGAAGTGCCTACGCAGTGCCGCGGGATCGCCACCGCCTGGTTTGAGATCAGTCGGGCCCGACGCGAGGGGCACGTCGGTCTTTATCTCAGTGAGTGCACGCGATAGCGGGAGCTGGTCGAGCGCGGCGCGAAGATTCTCGCCGATCTTGCCCTTTACCTCTTCGGCCCTGGCCATGACTTCGTCGAGCGTCCCAAACTGGCTCAACCATTTGGCGGCGGTCTTCGGACCACACTTGGGCACGCCCGGGATATTGTCGACGCTGTCACCGGTCAGCGCCAGAAAGTCGATGATCTGGTCCGGACGAACCCCGAATTTTGCTTGTACGCCCGCCTCATCCAGCAGCGTATCGGTCATGGTATTGACCAGCGTCACATGCCTGTTGACCAGCTGCGCCATGTCTTTATCGCCGGTCGACACCAGGGTCTCTATGCCCTGTTCAGTCGCCTGGCGGGCCAGGGTTCCGATGACATCGTCCGCCTCGACATCGTCGATGATCAGCAACGGTAGCCCCATCACTCGGATGATATCGAGCGTCGGCTCGATCTGCTCGCGGAGCTCGTCGGGCATCGGTGGTCGATTGGCCTTGTACTCGGGATAGAGATCGTCGCGAAAGGTCTTACCCGGGGCATCGAACACGACCGCAATATGCTTAGGCCGATACTCGGCGATCAACTTGCGCAGCATATTGACAACGCCGACGGTGGCTCCCGTAGGCTCGCCCTTTGTGTTGCTCAGCGGCGGCAGCGCATGGAACGCGCGAAACAGATACGACGAGCCATCGACGAGGATAAAAGGTGGGTTGCTTGCCATGCCGAGAGGATACTACTTTTCGGTCTGGGCAAATCGCACAGTCGATGCGGTCGAAAACGCGGTTATTTGCGCCAGAACGCCGGGGTCAGCAAGACCAATAGCGTAAAGATCTCCAGCCGGCCGAGCAGCATCGCAAAACACAGGATCCACTTGCCGGGGTCGTGCATATCCGCGTAGTTCGCACCGACGCCCTCCAGGCCGGGACCCAGGTTGTTGATACTCGCAGCAACCGCACTGAACGCGGTCATCAGTTCGAGGCCGGTGGACGCGAGCGCCAGGTACATCACGGTGAAACTGGCCACATAGAGTGCGAAGAAGCCCCAAACCGCCTCGACGACACGCGAATCCACGGACTTGGCGCCGACCCGCACTGGGATCTGCGCGCTCGGATGCACCAGACGGGTAATCTCACGCAGCCCCTGCTTGACCAACAACAGCACGCGGATCACCTTGATACCGCCACCGGTCGATCCTGCACAGCCGCCGACAAAACTCGAGAACAACAGCAGGATGGCGATGAAGCCGGGCCAGTTATAGAACTCGGCCGTGGTGAACCCGGCGGTTGTGCCAATGGACACGGCCTGGAACAGTCCATTGACAATCGCCCCTTCCCAGTCGTCATAGGTCTCGGTGAAGTGCAGCCCCAATACCGTGATCAGGATAACGATGCTCAGCAGCAGCACGTAAAACCGGAACTCCGAGTCCTGCCAATAGCCGGTTACGCTACGGTGACGGAAGGCCACGAAGTGCAGCGAGAAATTCACCGCGGCGAGAAACATGAAAACCACGGCGATCATGTCGATCAGTGAGCTGTTGAAATAGCCCATGCTGGCGTCGTGGGTGGAGAAGCCGCCGATCGCAACGGTCGAAAAGGCGTGGCTAACGGCATCAAATACGCTCATGCCGGCCATCCAATAAGAGAAGCCACAGGCGACGGTCAGGCCGAGGTAGATGTACCACAAGGCCTTTGCGGTCTCGGTGATACGCGGGGTGAGCTTGTTGTCCTTCATCGGGCCCGGTGTTTCCGCCCGATACAGCTGCATGCCACCGATGCCGAGCATCGGCAGCACCGCCACTGCCAAGACGATGATACCCATGCCGCCAAGCCACTGCAGCTGCTGGCGGTAATAGAGGATCGACATCGGCAGCCCATCGAGACTGGTGATGACGGTCGCCCCGGTGGTGGTCAGGCCCGAGACGGACTCGAACACCGCGTCGGTCAGGGAGAGGTGCGGATTGTCTGCCAGCACAAAGGGCAACGCACCGATCGCGGACAGCACAGTCCAGAACATCACGACTACGATGAATCCGTCGCGCAGGCGCAGCTCGCGTTTCATGCCGCGCACCGGCAGCCAACTCAAGATGCCCACGCCGAGGGTCAGCGCAAACGCGGTGGCAAACGCCGCCGCGGCGCCGTCCTGCGCCAGCAGCGCCAACCCAACGGGCGGCAGCAGCGTCAGGCTGAATACGGTCAGCAGGATTCCCAGAATGCGCTGGACGGCAGCAAATGACATGGATGACGACTCAGAGGAAGGTTATCCCGACCTGGAACAAGCGCTCGACGTCGGGGATTCGACGCTTGTCGGTGAGAAAGAGAATGACATGATCCTCCGTTTCAATAGCGGTGTCATGGTGGGCAATGATCACCTGGTCACCGCGCACGATGGCGCCTATGCTGCTGCCCGCAGGGAGCTTGATTTCTTCAACCGCACGCCCCACCACGCGCGATGAGGTCTTGTCGCCGTGCGCTACGGCCTCTATCGCCTCTGCCGCGCCGCGGCGCAGCGAATGCACCATCACCACGTCGCCGCGCCGCACGTGCGTCAACAAGGTACCGATGGTCGCGTGCTGCGGTGAAATGGCGATGTCCACGGTCCCGGAGTGCACCAGGTCAACATACGCCGCGCGGTTGATCAGGGCCATTACCTTGCGCGCACCGAGTCGCTTCGCGAGCATTGCCGACAGGATGTTGGCCTCGTCATCATTGGTAACGGCGCAGAAGACATCAGTGTCCTCGATGTTCTCCTCGAGCAGCAGGTCTTCGTCGGCGGCATCGCCCTGCAGCACGATGGTGTGATGCAGATCCTCCGAGACGCGTCGTGCCTGACCCTCGTTGCGCTCTATGATCTTCACCCGATAGTCGTCTTCCAATGAAGAGGCAAGGCGCCGTCCGATATTGCCCCCACCGGCAAAAATCAGACGCCGGAACGGTTTTTCCGCCTTGCGCAGCTCAGCCATCACCGCCGGGATGTTGCTGGCCGCGGCAAGGAAGAACACCTCGTCGTCCGGCTCGATCACCGTATAGCCCTCGGGCTGGATCGCGCGGCCCTGGCGATAAATCGCCGCCACCCGCGCCTCGGCGCCGCGCAGATGTTCGTTCAGGGTGCGCAGTTCATGGCCAACCAGCGGTCCGCCGTAATACGCGCGAACGGCCACTAGGCGCACTCGACCACCGGCAAAATCCAGTACCTGGAGCGCACCTGGGTGTTGGATCAAGCGCAGTATGTAGTCGGTTACCAGCTGCTCGGGGCTGATCAGCACATCGATCGGCAACGCCCCCTGGCTGAACAGCGACGGATGCGCCAGGTACTCGGGAGCGCGCACGCGCGCGATTTTGGTTGGGGTATGAAACAGCGTCCAGGCGGTCTGACAGGCGACCATGTTGGTCTCGTCGCTGTTGGTCACCGCGATGATCATATCGGCGTCATCGGCGCCGGCGCGCTGCAACACATCAGGGTGAGACGCCTCACCCTGCACCGTGCGTATATCCAAGCGGTCCTGCAACGCATGCAGCAGGTCGGGATTCTGATCCACCACGGTAATATCGTTGGCCTCGCTGGAAAGGTTGTCGGCCACGGTGGTACCGACCTGGCCTGCACCAAGAATGATAATTTTCACAGTATGCGCATGCTACGTTTTCGTATTCTTGTCTATTTTAGTGCTGAGTCCTGCCGGCGGCCATTCGCTGTGCCGAAGCGTAAAACCCGCGATGCCCACCACGCATTGTCGATCTGAACCCGTTACAGGCAAATTGGTCGACTTTTCAAACGCTTCGGATGTTAAAGAGGAATGGCGGACCGCTCAAAAGCGGGAAATCACACGGATAATAAGGGCAACCCATTGCTGAATTTCGGGAAACATGAAGACCTAATCAGTGGGATCTGGACTTCGCAGAAAGGCCGGGATGACAGTCATTGCAACGACTTGAACGGCGAAGAATCAACTATTGCGTCTGTGCAGGGCGATTGCACCAAGCAATGTAAGCAGAGCGCTCAACACCAAGATCCCCATTGGCGTCATTATCGGAGTCGATTTTACATCTGCCGGAGGGGTCTCAGGAAAAATACTCACACTGGCCTGGTTGTTCGTGGCGTCGGGCTCGGCAACGTCGAGCCCGGTAATAGCCGCGGTGTTGGTACAGTCACCGCTGGCATTCACCAGCGCAGTCAGGGTGAGAGTCGCTGACGTGACCGGATTGACCGTCCCGGTCGCACCGCCGCCGTTGCCGTCGTCGATGGTATAGGTGAAGCTGTCAGTGTCGCTGAAACGGGGATTGGCCGTGTAGGTTATCTCGTCATCGTCGACATCCGCGGTACCCTTGGTATCGATCGCCGTGCTGCCGGTGGCCGGATCGCTGCACGCGATAATGGTCAGAGGATCACCGTCGGCGTCCGAGTCGTTGGCCAGGACGTCAATGTTGGTGGCCACACCCGGATCGGCCGCCGTCAGATCATCAACCACCTCCGGAGCATTGTTCAGAGGCTCCACACCACTCGTGCCGCTGTAGACGCCTCCGAAGACGATCGGATCAGTCAGAATGAAGCCGCCACCGCCTATTCCCTCAGGATCCATCATCCAATCTTTTTGCAGCGGGTCGGTGTTCGACGCCGAGGCGCTGTAAAAAATGCGCACCGGAGTGGCCGGAAAAATAAGCTGCGCTGCGCCGCGCCGTCGTTGAAGGCCGTCAAAGGAACCTGAAAATCCAGCCAGTAGTCTGTTTCGGTACCACAGCTTGTCGCTGTTACACGCGTGTGGTTGTTTGTGCTCGCATCTCCGCTTGCCCCGGGACCTGGCGCATACCATCGATCCAGTTCATCCGATCCTTGATCGATTTCCTGCGTAAGGTCGTCGCTGTGATAAAGAAAAAAGCGGTCTGCCTGCGAGCCGGAGAAGTTGCCGTCAAGGTCGATGACGAAGTCCTTGTAACCATCGTCATCGATATCGATATCGATCAGTATATTCCAGTGATTGTTTTGATAACCCCGCTGCTGGCCTGAATTGCGTGGGTCAGCGTCCACTCTGATCCCGAAAGATAGGTAAGCATCATCGATTGATGCATTATTTCCGTCGACATCGTAGTAAGCGATCCGCGTGCTCGACTCGCTCCCTGGGGCGGCTCCGTCCAAGGAGCATGAGGCGATATCGACCGTGTCTGGTGAAACCGCTGCACCTCCATTGCTGGGGTCAGAGGATGATTCGAAATCGGTTATTGGGTACCCCAAAAAGTGTGGCCGACGTAGCGGCGAAGTGGCGGACCTGGTCATGGGGCCTGCCGTGGCTGTTTATGGCGCAGGTATGGGGTGTCGGCTTCGATACCCTGAAGACCTTGCTGTTCGCGATCGGCCCGGCGGCTCCTCCGCTCGTCGGGTTTTCGGCATGGCAGACAGAACTGGTGGCCCTGGGTTATCAGCTGGGCTTTCTGATCCTGCCCTCGATCTTGCCGGTCGCGATCTGGTTCGTACTTTACCGCGACTACCTGGCCACCCTGGTAGGCGACCAACGGACGACGCCGGTTTGAAGCCGCCGCCCGACCGACGGCTACCGTGCGATCGCTGCGGCGTTGAAGCGCTTATTTGCCGATCGCTGACGTCGATGCCTGGCACAGCGCGATGAGGTCGTCGGGCGCGATCTCGATATCCAGACCGCGCCGACCGCCGCTGACAAAGATGGTAGCGAAGTTCGCTGCGGAGATATCGATCACGGTCGGCAGGCGCCGCTTCTGGCCCAGCGGACTAATGCCGCCCACCAGGTAGCCGGTGACGCGCTCGGCCTGCATCGGATCGGTCATTTCCACTTTCTTGACCGCGCACGCGGCGGCCATCGCCTTGAGATCCAGCTGCCCGGTCACGGGCACCACCGCGACCGCCAGCCTGCGGCCATCACCGGCCAGCGTGACCAGCAGGGTCTTGAACACGCGCGCCGGATCCAGGCCCAGCGCTGCCGCTGCCTCCAGCCCATAGCTGGTATTGCCCGGATCGTGTCGATATGCATGCGGCGTTACCTGGATACCGGCCGCCTGTGCTGCCTTGATCGCCGGGGTCATCGCCGGTCCTTGATCTCGATGCCCCGATCGCGCAGCTTGCGGTAGAGATGGGTACGCTCCATCTCGGCCTCTTCGGCCATCTGGCTGACATTGCCCCCATGCTTCTCCAGCTGATACTCCAGGTAAGACTTCTCGAAGGCATCGCGGGCATCACGCAAGGGTTGGTCGAATGAGACCCCTGGCACCGCCGTCGCGGCGGCGGTCACCTGGGCCGCCCCCATGGCCGCCTCGACCTCTTGTACACCGATCTCATCGCCATTGCCGAGTATCAGTACCCGCTGCACCAGGTTCTTGAGCTCACGGATATTGCCCGGCCAGTTATGGTGACGAAGCACGTTTTGCGCACCGATGGAGAAACGCCGATAGGGCAGTTTGTCTTGTTCGACCAGGCGGTCGACCGCGCTCTCGAGCAGCGCGGGAATGTCTTCACGATGATCCCGCAGCGCCGGCACCACCAGCGGCACCACATTGAGTTGATAGAACAGGTCCTCGCGAAACTTTCCCTCTTCGACGGTCTTGTGCAGATCGCGCTGAGTGGCCGCAATCACTCGCACGTCCACGCTGACCGGCACCGAGCCGCCGACGCGCATAAAAGATCCGGTATCCAGGGCGCCTACCAGCTGCGCCTGGGCCTCGAGGTCCATGTCCGCCACTTCGTCGAGAAACAGGGTACCGCCGGCGGCCTGTTCCAGGCGACCATACTGGATGTTGCCCTCGCGCTCGCTGCCAAACAGCTCGCGCGCCGCATTGCCCTTGCTGATCGCCGACACCCCGACATCGATGAATGGCCGATCGCGGCGCGGGCTGTGTGCATGCAGATAGCGGGCGAAGGTCTCGCGGCCGCTGCCCGGTTCGCCGGAGATCAATACCCAGCTGTCATGTTGGGCAACACGCTTGACCTGCTCTCGCAGACGTTGAATGACCGGGCTGTGGCCAATCGGTTCGATCACCGGCGCGGCGCGGCGCCTCAGGCCGACGTTCTCCTGCGCCAGGCGGTCGGCCTCCAGGGCACGTTCGACCGTCAGCAGTAATTTGGCCAGCGACAATGGCTTCTCGAGAAAATCATAGGCGCCCAGGCGTGTCGCCTCGACCGCGGTCTCGACCGTGCCATGACCCGACATCATAATCACTGAGCAGGGCAGGCCGCGCCCCTGCGACCACTCCTTGAGCAGACTGATGCCGTCGAGGTCGGGCATCCAGATATCGAGCAGTATCAGGTCGGGCCGCCGGTCGCGCAGCGCCTGGCGCGCTGCCGCCGCATCCTCAGCGGTGTTCACCGCGTAGTTCTCATCTTCCAGAATATCGCGCACTAGCTCGCGAATATCCGGCTCATCGTCGACGACCAGGATATGCGCAACGCTCATGAGCCTTCTCCCTGACTGGCAGCTGCCCAGCGCTGTACCGTGGCTGCATCGCGCGGCTGCGCCATCGCCGGCAGGCGCAGCGCGACAAGGGCCCCACCGCGCGCCAGGTTTTCGGCATGAATCACGCCGCCGTGATCGGCCACGATACGCTTTACGATCGCCAGACCCAGTCCCGTACCCCTGGTCTTGTTGGTCACATAGGGCTCGAATACCTGTCCGAGGAGTTCAGGATCGAAACCCGGTCCATTGTCGCTCACGGCGATCTCCACAAACTGGCTTCCCTCTTCCTCGCCACCGTGACTACTCACCTCGATGCGCCCCCGGTCGCCGGCCGCCTCGACGGCGTTCTTCAAGAGATTATGCAGGACTTGGCGCAATCTAACCGGGTCGGCCTCGACCACCAGGCCGGGCGCGCCAACTTGCAGCGCGACATGCTGCGTGCCGCCCTCGTACAGCGCCACCACCTCGTTGAGAAAACCGTCCACCGGCAACGACTCGATGTGCAATTTGCCGGGTTTGGCGTAGTCGGAAAAGTCGTTGACCATGGCCTTCATGGCCTCGACCTGCTGCACGATTGTGTGGGTCGCGCGGTCGAGCACCCGGCGGTCTTCGGCGGGCATTTTGTTGAGATATTTGCGACGCAGGCGCTCGGCCGATAGCTGGATGGGGGTCAGCGGGTTCTTTATCTCGTGCGCCAAACGGCGTGCCACCTCACCCCAGGCGGCATCGCGCTGTGCCCTGACCAGTTCGGTCACGTCATCGAATACCAGCACATGACCAACGACGGTGCCAAGCTCGGTCTCCAGCTGCGAATGGCGGCACAACAGGACCTGCCGGCCGCCGCCACGATACAGGGTGATCTCGAAGCGGCCCTCGCGTGCACCGCTGGCGAAGCCCTCGGCGAGCCGGTCGACGAACGGCCGCAGGGCCTCGCTATGCTTGCCGAGTGCCGTCAATGGTTCGCCCTCCAGCTGCGCCACGGCCAAGCCGAGAATCTGGTCCGCGGCACGATTGGCGGTCTGGATGCGACCCTCGGAATCCAGTGCCATGACACCGGTCGATAACCCGGCCAGCACCGTCTCGAGGTAGTTGTGCTGCGTCTGCAGTTTGTGGCGACTGTCTTCAAGGTCGTTGCGCGCACGCGCGATTCGCCGCGTCATCGCATTGAACGACGACACTAGATAACCGAGCTCGTCCTCGACCCGTGGCAGCGGCAGCTGTTTGTCGTAGTCGCCCTCGGTGACCGCCCGGGTACCCTCGGCGATGTCACTGATGGGTTGTACCAGCCGGCGTGCCGTGAACACCGCGGCCCAAGCCGCGGCAAACAGGCCCAGCACCAGCACCAGCGAAAGACTCAGCGCGAAACTGAATTTGATCTGCGAGCGCATGTAGGCACGCGTGCGGTAGGCCTCGTAGGCATCCTGCACATTGCTGCTGAGATCGCTGAGCAACTCAGGCACCGGATACAGCGCCTGCAGCACCATGCCGCGCTGGGCCTTGTCCAACACTAGGCAGCGGACCATAAGACCGCCATCCGGCCCGGTTGAGACACCGACATAGTCCTCACCCGAGATCACCTGTTGCACCATGCCGCTGTCCGGCGGTGTGGGCAGCAGGATGTCGGGGTTGGCGTGGCTCAGCGCCAGGATTTTGCCCTGGATGCTGAACAGGGTCATCTCCATGGCACCCGCCGCAGAACGCAATTCATTGACGCTGAGCGCGATCGCGGTCTGCGACGTGTCTTCGATCGCCGTCAACAGATTCGCCGTCAGCTTGAGACGTTCGCGTTTGTGCAGATCCAGCGAGACTTTGCTCAGTGTTAGCGCATCCTCCATTGCACTGTCGACCTGCAGATCGAACCAGCTGTCAATGCCGCTGGATAGAAACCGGATGGAGTAAAAATAGACGACGCTGACCGGGACCAGCGCGACCACCAGAAACAACGCCGACAGTCGCGCACTGAGGCGGGAACCGGCGACACGCCGACGATAGTCCCGCAGCAGGCGCCAGAGGTTCCAACCGACCAGACCAAACAGCAGCAGCAGGCCAACCACTGTGAACAGCAACAGCGGCATAAACCACGGCCCGACATCCTCTGAGCGTTGCACCGCCGCACTGATCATGTGCAGCGAGGCCAGCAAGAGCACGAACAGCATGCCGGCGGCGAGCGCGTCGAAACGCTGCTTGCTCATGGGCGCAACCGCCACTCCCAGGGCTCCTCGCTGGCGATCGACCAATCGCGCTTTATATAGGCCATGGGGCGCATCGGCAGGGGCAGGGCCTCCACATCCAGCCTGACGCCGATCTTCACCAGATACTCCTCATCCAGATTCAGGTCTCGACGCTCGACAATCGGCATCGCGATGATGTTGCCGAGCGCGCGCAGGGCTGCGTCCCGGGTGGCGAAGGCCAGCTGCTCATCGCCCTGCAGGTTGCGCAATTCGTACAGTCCGGACAGCGGACGGTAGCGCAGCACAGTGCGCAGGCGGTGCTCGACGACATCGGCCTCCCAGATCCAAGCCTCGCTGCGACGCAACTGCACATGGGTCTCGAAGGTCAACGGGACACCGTTCTCCAGCGCCTCGGACACCGTCTCATTGAGATCGTAGCCGATGTCGGCATCGAGCAGGATTCGACCGTCCTCGCTCAGGGTCAACGCGACCGTCCGAAATTCCACACCCGCCGCAGTCAGTGCGAACGAGGCGCACAGGCTCACCACCAAGGCCAGGCGCTGCGCGGCACAGCGAATACTCAAACCGTCACCCGTTTTTCCAACGCGGCGTAGAAGAAGCCGTCCGTGTCATCGATACCTGGCAACAACTGTACACCCCTGCCGCTGCGTATTCCGGGAATCGCAGGCAGTTCTGCCGCCTGCGCGTCCGCATGCCGTTTAAGGAATGCATCCACCTGTAGCGCGTTCTCGGCCGGCAGCAGCGAGCAGGTGACATATAACAGCCGACCGCCGGGCAGCAGCAGAGGCCACAACGCCGCCAGGATCGCCGCCTGACGCTCGACCAGTCCGACTATATCCAGCTTCCGCCGCAGCAACCGAATATCCGGGTGGCGGCGCAGCACCCCAGTTGCCGAGCATGGCACGTCCAGCAGGATTCGCTGATAACGCTCCCGGCCCCACTCGGCGTCCTGGGGCCTGGCCGCATCGCCGACGTAGAGCGCGGCCTGATGACCCGCGCGGCGCAGATTCTCATCGACCCGCCGCAGACGCTCGCCATCCATATCCACGGCCGTGACCTGCAGATCGGCTGCGCGCTGCAGGATGTCCAAGGTCTTTCCGCCCGGCGCCGCACAGGCATCGAGCACGCGCTGCCCGGATTGGGGATCCAGGTAGGCGCCCGCCAGCTGCGCACCGGCATCCTGCACAGAGACCAGGCCCCGTGAGAACCCCGGCAGGCGTTCGACGGCAAGCGGTATATCGAGCACCAGGGCGGCGGGTAGCGACGGATGCGGTCGCGCGGAAACACCCATCGCCACCAGTTGCCGGAGATACTCGCCGCGGTCGGTCTGACCGAGGTCAACCCGCAGGGTCATCGGAGGCCTCGCCTGCAGGGCCGGGAGTATGGCGCTGCGCTGCTCCGGCCAGGCCGCGCAGATTGCATCGTATAGCCAATCTGGCAGGGCGTAACGTATCGCCTCATTGCGATCGACGGCGGCCGCCAGCCCTTCCTGGTCGCGCTGCAGCCGGCGTAGTACGCCGTTGATCAGCTTGCTGGCCCAGGCCTTGCCGAGACGGCGACTGACCTCGACCGCGGTAGAAATGGCCGCGTGCGGCGGTATCCGGCTGTAGAGCAGCTGGTAGGCGCCAACCAACAGCAGCACCTGGAGGTCGCGATCCCTGTTTTTCAGGGGCTTCCGGAGCAACTGGGCGACCAGCGCATCCAGCCGCCGGTACCAACGACAGACGCCGAAACTCAGTTCGGCGGCCAGCGCGCGATCGCGCTCGTCGAGAGATGGCGGGGCGGCCGCAAGGACATGATCGAGCGAGCGACCGTCAAGCACGTCCAGCACATTGGCTACCGCTGTCGTGCGTGGATCAGCCAAGCACTGTGCCCTGGATCTCGTTGGCGTTGATGAAATCTTGCGCCCGCATCGCGCGTTTGCCTGGCAACTGGAGCTCGGTTACCCGCAGCAGGCCGTCGCCTGTGGCGACATCGATACCGTTGCGCGTCGCATTCATTACCAGTCCAGGCGTGCCGCTCACCCCGCCAATTGCGTGCGCACGCCAAATCCGCAGATTCGCGTGCTCGAACCGCGTCTGTGCCACTGGCCAGGGATTGAATGCCCGCACCTGACGTTCAATTTCCGCAGCCGAGTGTGTCCAGTCGATCCATGCCTCCGACTTTTCGAGTTTTCGGGCATAACAGGATTGCGTATCGTCCTGGGGTTGCGCTGCCAGTGAGCCGTCGAGGATCCCGGGCAAGGCCTTCATCAGCGCCTCCGCGCCGAGCCCGGAAAGACGATCATGCAGGCTGCCGCCTGTCTCCTCGGCGCCCAGCGACAGCTGTTCGGTCAAGTACATGGGCCCGGTGTCGAGCCCCTCTTCCATGCGCATGATGGTAACGCCGGAGGTGGTGTCTCCGGCCAGCACCGCCCGCTGGATCGGCGCCGCGCCGCGCCAGCGCGGCAAGACCGAGGCATGAATGTTGACGCAACCGAGACGCGGCGCATCAAGTACCCGCTTGGGCAGCAACAGGCCGTACGCAACCACGATCATAAGGTCGGCCTGAAGTGATTCCAGCGCCGCGATGTCCGCTGCGTCCTTGAAATTGGGCGGTTGATTAACCGAGATCCCGGCATCGAGCGCCGCCTCCTTGACCGGGCTCGGACTCAGCTTACGCCCGCGTCCGGCAGGGCGGTCGGGCTGAGTGTAAACCGCAACCAGCCGATGCGGCGAACCGAGCAGCGCGCGCAGCGGGGGCACTGAAAACTCCGGGGTGCCGGCAAAGATTATGCGATTCGGTTCAATCATTTGGGAGGCCCTAGAATGGGACACGAGTCTCAGTGCGATGGGGCAACGCCACCTAGGCTTGTTCGCAGAACGGAAATCCGGCCGGCTTGGCAAGGCTCGACCAAAGGCCGTAGTCTAACGGAAGTAGACGCCTATTTTCAGTGGGGTCGATGCGCCGTCTGCGTCACCGCAGGGCCGCATTGGCGGCTCAAATCGCCCGCCGTCGCTGCGTCTTGTCGCCCCCCTGACGTGCGTCTTTTTCCAGCTTTTTGCGGATTCGCTGGCGTTTCAGATTGGATAGATAGTCGACGAACAACTTGCCATCCAGGTGATCGATCTCGTGTTGTATGCAGACCGCCAGCAGACCATCAATGTCCTTTTCGATCGCGTTGCCCTCGCGATCGAGGGCGCGAACGCGAATCTGCGCCGCGCGCTGAACGGTCTCGTAGACGCCGGGCACCGACAGGCAGCCCTCGTCCATCGACTCGTCGCCCTGTTTTGCGATGATCTCCGGGTTGACCAGCGCCAGCGCCTGACTGCGGTCTTCCGAGGTGTCGACCACGATCACGCGACGCAGATCGTTCACCTGCACCGCAGCCAGACCTATTCCGGGTGCGGCGTACATGGTCTCGAACATATCGTCGATCAACTGACGCACGCTGCCATCGACCTGTGCCACCGGCTTGGCGACATTGCGCAGTCGGGTGTCGGGAAAATGCAAAATATCCAGAATGGCCATGTCCTGTCCCATATTCTATGGTTTCTACTTAAGAATCACCGCTAGGCAGCTGTATGCGCTAGAATTTCATCCAGAAATCGCCCTTAGCCGGCCAATTTATTAAAGAGTCGGCCGCTCTGGGCCGTAAATAATACTCCAAGCAACCAATTTTTCATCGATCGGAAGTCGCCACTACGCCAAGGGAATTCCATGATAAAAGCCTGCAAAAGCCTCATCCTGCTGCTGTTCTTTGCCCTGACAACGCCCTTGGCGCTGGCGGAGGACCTGCTCCGCGCCGATCACCCTGACCGCTACACCGTGGTCAAGGGTGACACCCTGTGGGACATCTCGGGCCGATTCCTGCGCAGCCCCTGGCGCTGGCCGGAGATCTGGCACGTGAACCAGCAGATCGCCAACCCGCACCTTATCTACCCCGGCGACGAGCTCGAACTCGTCTACATCGACGGCCAGCCGCAGCTGCGCCTGAGCCGCGGTCCGCTCAAGCTGTCGCCCAGCGCGCGTGCCACCCCGTGGGATGGTGCCATACCGACCGTACCGATCGATGCCATAGGGCCTTTCCTGACCCGGCCCTACGTAATGGAAGAGGGCCAACTCGAAAAGGCGCCTTATATCGTCGCTTTTGGCGATCAGCATATCGTCGGGGGTGCGGGGCAAAAGGCCTACGTGCGCAGCATCGACGACAGCGGCCAGCTGAAACACGAAATCGTGCGCGCCGGCGGTCCCTACAGAGACGCTGAGACCGGCGAGATCCTCGGCTATGAGGCCCTCTACATCGGCACCTCGCAGCTGCAGCATACCGGTGATCCGGCGACGGTTTTCATCAACTCGACCAAACTCGAGGCCATCACCGGCGATCGCGTGATCCCGGCCGGCGACGAAAAGGCTACCGCCAACTTTACGCCGCACGCACCGCCGATGCCGGTCGAGGGCAGTATCATCTCGGTGCTGGGCGGCGTCAGTCAGATTGGCCAGTACAACATCGTTGTCATCGACCGTGGCCTGAAAGACGGCCTCGATCCCGGCACCGTACTGCGCATAGACAGCGGCGGCCAGGTCATCCGCGACATCGTTACCCCCAATTCGAGGGACACGGTGAGGCTTCCGGAGGAGCAGGCCGGCCTGCTGATGGTGTTCCGCAGCTTCGAGCGGGTCAGCTTCGGCCTGGTCATGTACGCGACTAACGTGATGAATGTCTTCGACAAGGTGCGCAACCCGTAGGATGGACCGGAGACGCCGCGGCCGCCCCATAGCCGCGGCCTCAGCACGGGGTGTGCGGTTTGGCGATTGCGCGGCCCCGCCCGCCTCATCTATCCTGGGGGCCCGTTGCTGACGCGAAGGTTGAATGGAATCAACCCCCTCCGACGAAACCGCCGCCTGGTGTGCGCTGCTGCGCGCACCAGGCGGCGGCAGCCAGACGCTAAATCCGCTATTCGAAACCCACGGTGATGTCCGGCAGCTGGTGCAGGAACCGCCCGCCGACCTGCCGCCTTTACTGAGGGACTACCTGCGCGCTCCGGACTGGCCAGGCGTCGAGCAGGACATGCGCTGGTTGGAGCAGCCACGTAACAGGTTATTGGCGATCAGCGACCCCGCCTATCCGACCCTGCTCCGCCAACTGCCCAACCCGCCGACGGTCTTGTTCCTGCACGGCGATACGGACTTGCTGTCGCTGCCCCAGTTGGCTGTCGTCGGCAGTCGCAGCCCAACCACCGGGGGTCGGCGCAATGCACATGAATTCGCCGTCCATCTGGCCGCCGCCGGCCTGGTGATCAGCAGCGGCCTTGCGACCGGCATCGACGCCGCGGCACACCAGGGGGCGTTGGCGGCGGATGGCCTTACCCTCGCGGTGACTGGAACAGGGCTCGACCGCGTCTACCCGGCGAAGAATCGCGGTCTCGCGCACGATATCGCCTTGCATGGCCTGCTGGTTTCGGAATTTCCTACCGGGACGCCGCCATTGGCTGCCAATTTTCCACGTCGGAACCGGATTCTGGCCGGCCTTGCGTTGGGCACCCTCGTGATCGAGGCCGCGCTGCAGAGCGGTTCGCTAATCACGGCACGACTCGCCACCGAGGCCGGTCGCGAGGTATTCGCGCTGCCGGGGTCGATCCACAACCCGTTGGCCCGTGGCTGTCATGCGCTGATTCGTGATGGTGCCGCGCTGGTCGAGTCCGCCGACCAGGTACTCCAGGAACTGGCTCCGCTGATCCCACACAGCGGCATTGCTCCGCGCGACACGCAGGCATCCCCATCTGTGCCACCGGCAACGGTCGACCCACAGCACGTCGAGCTGCTGGAGGCGATGGGATACGATCCGGTGACCACCGACGACCTGGTTGAGAGAACCGGATTCCCGGCGGCCGAGGTCTCATCCATCCTGCTGTTGCTCGAATTACAAGGTCATGTATCATCTTCTGCAGGTGGACTGTTCACACGACTTGGAAACGACCCTTAGTGGATCCATTTCCCGCCCTTAGCGGCTCGACACCGGATGCGTCCTGCCCTTCTACGAGGCCTCCCTTTCTTCGCCAGGAAGACTGCCGTGAATGAAAACGTCATCGACGTCTTGATCTATATCTACGAGAACTACATGGACGCGGAGGAATCTGTTCCGACCGACCAGATCTTGCTCGAGGAAGAGCTGGTTCAGGCGGGCTTCCCGCAGGGAGAAATCAAGAAAGCCTTCAACTGGCTGGATGAACTTGCCTGGCGCCAGGGCTCGCTGGCCTACGCCAGCGCGCAGCCGAATCGCTCGATGCGCGTCTACAGCGAACGCGAGCAGCAGCGTATCGATCTCGAGATTCAGGGAATGCTCCTGTACCTGGAACAGACCGGGATTCTCGACAACATGAGTCGCGAACTGGTGATCGAGCGGGCCATGGCGATCGAGACCGAGGAACTCACCGCAGATGATGTGAAATGGATCGTGCTGCTGGTGCTGCTGAATCAGCCGGGCCAGGAAAATGCCTTCGCGTTGATGGAAGAGCTGGTGTACAACGGCGAGCCCGTATACCTGCACTGACTTGTCGGCTCTGCCCACAGGATCGCGGGCGTCCAAAACAGCGGGCACATGAAAGCGTGCTTGGCATCTCCGTCGCGGCCCTCGTCGCCGGCTATAGTTGAAAGCTGGCCGGCCCGCTGTGAGCCAACGGTATCCTTCGACCCGAGCGCGGACGGCGTGGGTCGTTCAACAGAGCTATTCGAAAGCCATGAACCTGGTCATTGTCGAATCACCCGCCAAGGCGAAAACGATCAAGAAGTACCTGGGCAAGGACTTTGACGTACTCGCCTCGTACGGCCATGTGCGTGATCTGGTGCCCAAAGAGGGCGCGGTCGATCCCGCAAACCACTTTGCAATGAAATATCAAACGATCGAACGCAATGACAAACACGTCAAGGCGATCACCACCAAACTCAAGGGTGCCGAAGCGCTGTATCTGGCGACAGACCCCGATCGTGAGGGCGAAGCCATATCGTGGCATCTTTACGAAATGCTGAAAGACAAGCGGGTATTGAAAGACAAACCTGTCCACCGCGTAGTGTTCAACGAGATCACAAAGAAGGCCGTGCAGGATGCCGTTGCCCATCCGCGTACCCTGTCGATGGACCTGGTCAATGCTCAGCAGGCGCGGCGCGCACTCGACTACCTGGTCGGTTTCAATCTGTCACCGCTGCTGTGGAAGAAGGTGCGGCGAGGCCTGTCCGCGGGCCGCGTGCAGAGTCCGGCCCTTCGACTGATCTGCGAACGCGAAGCAGAGATCGAGGCCTTCGAGACCCGCGAGTACTGGACCATCGAGGCCGACACCGAAAAGGACGGTCAGACATTCAGCGCCAAGCTGACGCATTTAGCCGGCGACAAGCTGAATCAGTTCTCGGTGACCGATGGCAAGCGCGCCGCGGAGATCGAGCAGACACTGCGGAGCGCGGCGGCTGGTCATCTCGACGTCATCAAGGTCGAAAAGAAACAGCGCAAGCGCAATCCGGCGGCACCCTTCACTACGTCGACGCTGCAGCAGGAGGCCTCGCGCAAGCTTGGCTTCACCGCCCAGCGCACCATGCGCATTGCCCAGCAGCTGTACGAGGGCGTAGACATCGGTAGCGGCGCTGTCGGCCTGATCACCTACATGCGAACCGATTCGGTGAACCTCGCCAACGACGCCATCGCCGAACTTCGCGACTTCATCGGCGGGAAGTACGGCCCCGATCAGTTGCCCAAGTCGCCGCGCGTGTACAAGACGAAGGCCAAGAATGCGCAGGAGGCCCACGAGGCAATCCGACCGACATCGATCGGCAACACCCCCGAGCTGGTCGCCAAACACCTGGACAGGGACCAGCTCAAGCTTTACAGCCTGATCTGGAAGCGTACCGTCGCCTGTCAGATGATCCATGCCACGATCGATACCGTGGCCGCGGATCTGGGCGCGGGTTCCGGGAACCTGTTTCGCGCGAACGGTTCGACGATCGCGCGACCCGGTTTCATTCAAGTCTATCTAGAAGGCAGGGATGACGTGAAACCGGGTGATGACGACGAAAAGATGCTGCCCCCCTTGCGCGAGGGTGAGCGCATCGTGCTGCACAAGATCCGCCCTGAACAGCACTTCACGGAGCCGCCACCCCGCTACAGCGAGGCCAGCCTGGTGAAGACACTGGAGGAATTCGGCATCGGGCGCCCTTCCACTTACGCCTCCATCATCTCGACGCTGCAGGACCGCGAATATGTCGAAATGGACAAGAAGCGGTTTATTCCGACCGACGTCGGGCGCGTAGTCAACAAGTTCCTGACCAATTACTTCACCCAATACGTCGACTACGACTTTACCGCCCGCCTCGAAGACGAACTGGACGCGGTATCGCGCGGCGAAGAGGAATGGGTTCCGCTGCTGGAGAAATTCTGGCAGCCGTTCAGAGACCGTATCGAACATACCCAGGAGAACGTGCAGCGTTCCGATGTGACACAGGAGAAAATCGACGAAAAGTGCCCCAAGTGCGATGGCCAGCTGGCGATCCGGCTCGGTCGAAACGGGAGCTTCATCGGCTGCACAAACTATCCGGAGTGTGATTACACGCGGAATCTGAACGACGACGGCAGCGCCGGCAGCGAGCCGGAGAAGGTCGGACGCAACTGCCCGGAGTGCGACGCTGAGCTAGTCTTCAAACAGGGCCGTTATGGTAAGTTCATCGGATGCTCAGGGTATCCGAACTGCCGCTACATCGAGCCGTTGGAGAAGCCGAAGGACACCGGGGTTACCTGCCCCAAGTGCCGCAACGGGACGCTGATGCAGCGCAAGTCGCGGCGCGGCAAGATCTTCTACTCCTGTTCCACCTATCCGAAGTGTGAATACGCCGTATGGAATGAACCGGTCGCGGAGCCCTGTCCCAACTGCGGCTGGCCCGTTCTGACGATCAAGACGACTAAGCGCAGCGGGACGCAGAAGGTCTGTCCGCAGCAGGACTGCTCCTTTGCCGAGGCCTATGAGGCCCCCGGCGAGGCGCCCCCAGAGGCAGCAGAGAACTGACCTGGCGGCGATGGGCGTCGCAGCCGACGGTCGCTTGCCTTCCATGGCCTGCCGACTCAACCGTCTTAACCTGCAAATCTCACCGTTTTTCTAAACGAGGGCGCCGAGACACCGCTATGGCGGGGTGCGCGGAGTGGAAGGCGGTGAAGGCGTAGTCGACACTACGTCGAACCGCCTGCAACGAGTACGCCCCGTCAGGGCGAGGGTATCGGGGGCCGCAGTAGGAGATCGGTGAGATATGCAGGTTAAACTGCAATATGCGGCCCGGGTGCTGCGAGCCGGTGGCGTGGTCGCCTACCCGACCGAGGCGGTATTCGGGCTGGGGTGTGATCCCTGGAACCAGGCCGCGGTGCTGCGCCTGTTGGCGATCAAGCAACGCCCGATGGATAAGGGCCTGATCCTGATCGCCAACCGCCTCGAGCAGCTCCTGCCCTTCCTGCGTCCACTCGGAACCGAAGTCGAGCAGCGTCTCCGGGAGACCTGGCCCGGACCGGTGACCTGGTTGCTGCCGGCCCGTCCGGCGGCCCCCCGCTGGCTGCGTGGCCGACATAGTAAGCTCGCCGTTCGCGTCACGGCACACCCGCTGGCGGCTGCGCTGTGCGAGGCCTTCGGCGGGCCCATCGTGTCGACCAGCGCCAACGCGAGCGGACGCCCACCCGCGCGCTCGGCACTACATACCCGCCTGCGCTGCCCCGGCGTGGATCTCATCCTTTCCGGTGCTACCGGCGGACTGGCACGCCCCACCCCGATTCGCGACGCCCTGAGCGGCGAGGTGCACCGCCCCGGTTGAGTTAGGTGCGCACTGTCTGCTCAAATGCAAAAACGCCGCCGCCCGAGCACCGCTATGTCAGATCATCCCGATATCGATGCCGTCACCGCCTTCTTATTGAACCTGCAGGAGCGGATCTGCGCTGCGCTGGCTGCAGAAGACGGCGAACCGTTTCGTGAAGACAGCTGGGACCGCGTCGGCGGCGGCGGCGGGCGGTCGCGCGTGCTCGAGGGCGGCAACGTGTTTGAGAAGGCCGGGGTCAATTTCTCGCATGTCTTCGGCGAGGGGCTACCCCCCTCAGCCACGGCACAACGACCGGAACTCGCCGGACGCAGCTTTCAAGCGATGGGGGTATCGCTAGTCATCCACCCTCGTAACCCCAATGTTCCCACCTCACACGCCAACGTCCGTTTCTTTGTCGCAGAGAAGCCGGATGCAGAACCCGTCTGGTGGTTCGGCGGTGGCTTCGACCTTACGCCCTACTATGGCCAGCGCGAGGATGCGCGCCATTGGCATGCCACCGCCAAGGCCGCCTGTGAACCGTTCGGCAAAGCTGTTTATCCGCGCTTCAAGAAATGGTGCGACGACTATTTTTACCTCAAGCACCGCGACGAACCCCGCGGCATCGGCGGCCTGTTCTTCGATGACCTCAACGAGTGGGGCTTCGAACGTTCGTTCGCCTTCATGCGCAGCGTCGGCGGTCATTACGTGCCAGCCTATCTACCGATCGTACAGCGCCGCCGAGAAGCACCCTACAGTGACCGAGAGCGCGAATTTCAGCTCTACCGGCGCGGACGCTATGTGGAGTTCAACCTGGTCTATGATCGCGGCACCATCTTTGGTCTTCAGACCGGCGGCCGTACCGAGTCGATCCTGATGTCGCTGCCGCCGCTGGTGACCTGGCGCTACGATTGGCATCCCGAGCCGGGCAGTGCGGAGGCAGAGCTCTACGAGGTGTTTCTGAAGCCGCGGGACTGGCTGGCCAACGAAGGCTGAATGCAAAGACTTTTGCCAAAAAAATAAGGCCTACCCGGGGAGAGAGCAGGCCTCAAAAGCGCTCATTGAGCGCCGGAGGAGGATCGACCTTAGTAATGCCGAGGCATCGATAAGGGCGTCATCTGAAAAAGTTAGCGCCCCCGGCGCGAGAAACCTGAACGATCCGAGAATCAGATTCCCCCGCCCGTCAGGTGCTGTTGTATCCAGTGCTGGATCCAGCTTGATGGCCGCGCGCCACTGAAGCGGGCCGCCTCCTCACCGGCCTGGAACAGCATGACGGTCGGAAAGCCACGCAGACGATACCGACCGGCGAGCTTCATGTTGTCGCCCTCATCGACCTCCACCTTGGCCAGGTGAATTGCGCCATCGAAAGCGTCGATTACCTGCACCAGATGCGGCGCGATCGCATGACAGGGCGCACACCAATCCGCCCAGAAGTCGACGATGATAGGCAGCGATTGCGAAGCGGCGAGCACTCGCCGGTCGAAATCGTCCAGGCCACAATCAAATATCAGGTCACCGGACATCCTCAATCTCCCTGCCGGGCGCCTCAACCAGGCCCGGCGTTGAATACCGGCTGATCTTCAGATCTCGCCAGCATCAACCCACAATGCTAACCCGGCGGCGGCACCCTGGTATCGTCTTATGAATGGACTTTGTCAGGACCCGTGACAGCCAGTAGCATTGGTGCCTTGGTCGACCACCGTCATTTTCGCATTGTCATGCCCGAGCACCGCATACGCATCGCCACCCGCAAATCCCCACTCGCCATGTGGCAGGCCGAGCACGTGGCTGCGGCGCTGGGACAGGCCCATCCCAGCCTTGAGGTCGAGATACTGGGCATGAGCACCCAGGGCGATAAGATCCTGGACACACCGCTCGCAAAGATCGGCGGCAAGGGCCTGTTCGTCAAAGAGCTTGAGCAACGTATGTTGAGCGACGACGCCGACATCGCCGTGCACTCGATGAAGGACGTCCCGGTCGAACTCCCGGAGGGACTGCATCTGGCAGTAATTCTCGAGCGCGAAGACCCGCGCGACGCCTTTGTCTCCAACCATCACGCCGGCCTCGCAGAGCTGCCCGAGGGTGCGCGGGTCGGAACCTCCAGCCTGCGACGTCAATGCCAGCTGGCCGATCAACGCCCTGACCTCGAGATCGTTGCCTTGCGCGGCAATGTGAATACGCGCCTGCGCAAGCTGGATGACGCCGAGTACGACGCCATCATCCTGGCGGCAGCCGGTCTGCTGCGACTTGGCTTTGCCGAGCGCATCCGCAGCTTCATTGACATCGACGACAGCCTGCCCGCGATCGGTCAGGGGGCGATCGGTATCGAGTGTCGCAGCGATGACACACGCGTCAACGCACTGCTCGCGCCGCTGCACCACGAGTCCACTGCTTTGCGGGTGCGCGCCGAACGCGCACTGAATCGGCGCCTAGAGGGCGGCTGTCAGGTCCCGATTGGAGGCCATGCGACCCTGCAAGACGGCGAACTGCACTTGCGCGGACTGGTCGGCACGGTGGACGGCAGCGAGATCCTGCGCGCCGAGGTCCGCGGTCCGCAGATCGATGCGGAGCGTCTTGGTGGCGCGCTGGCCGAGGAGCTGCTGGCGCATGGCGCTGCGCAGATATTGCGCGAGCTGTACAGCGAAACCCCGTCGAGTGGCGTCGATTAAACCCGCAGCCCCCTGCAACCTGGATGGCCTCAGCGTGCTGGTCACCCGTCCGGTGCATCAGGCCGACAAGCTTTGCGCCCTGATCGAGGCTGCACACGGCCGTCCAATTCGCTTTCCTGCGCTGGAGATTCTCGGGCCCGCCGACAAAGTCGCCGCCCGCGATGCGCTGGCTGCCGCCCGCCGCTGCGACCTGTTGATCTTCGTCAGTACCAACGCCGTGGACTACGCATTTCCGTTGATGCCCGACCAACTGCCGGCCGATGTCGGGATCGCCGCGGTCGGGCAGGCGACGGCGCAGGCGCTGGACAGGTTAGGGCTCGCCCCGACCCTGGTCCCGGAGCGCATGGACAGCGAAGGTCTGCTGGCGCTCCCGGGCCTGCAAGACATGCAAGGGAGATCAGTGCTTATCCTGCGCGGTAATGGCGGACGCGAGCACTTGGCAGACACCTTGCGTGAGCGCGGCGCCGAAGTCGTCCAGGTCGAGGTCTACCGTCGGCAGACTCCACAGCGCGAGGCGGCCGCGGCGAACCTGGTGCAAAACTGGGAACAGCTCGTAGACGTGGCGTTGGCGAGCAGCAACGCCATTCTGGACAATTTGTTCGCGATGGTGGGTGAGACAGGCGCGCCAAAGCTACGCAGAACGCCGCTGGTGGCCGTCAGCCAACGCATGGCGGCGCATGCCCTGGAGCGCGGCTGTGGGATCGTTCATGTCGCAAACTCGGCGCGCGATGAAGACGTTCTGGTCGCCTTGTGCGAGTTGAGCCCGGATGTCGCCTGAGCATGCCTCTGCAATTGCTAGACGCAAAGGTCACACGAGCAAGATTCGGAAAGCCAGCAGATGACGCATGAAGAACCAAGGCCGGGCATCGTGATCGACGTAACGCCGGATAGGGAGGCCACAGCCGCTGACCCTACGGAGCCTGCAACGCACACTCCGACCGATGAGACCGTCAAGACGGGCAGGGGCAAGAATCTGGCGTTGGCTCTCGCGACGGTGGCGCTACTGGCGGTCGTCGCGGCTGGCGGCTACGGCTATCGCTACTGGTCGAATCTGCGGCTGGATATCGCGCGGCTGGATTCGCAACTGCGCGAGGCACGCGCGCAGCAACAGCAGTTGCAGCAGGCCTTATCCGGCGCGACCGATGCGCAAAGCGAGCAGCGCGCGATTCTGGCCCAACAGCAGATCGCCGCAGAAGAGGCACGCGGCGCCTTCACCGCGCAGGAACAGCAGCTCGCAGAACAGGGTCTGCGCCTGCAACAGCAGGCAGCGGAGCTGCGCGCAATTGTCGCTGACATCCACCGTCGGGTCGGCAGTTCCGGGACACAGTGGATGATCGCCGAGTCTGAGTATCTGCTGCGCATCGCCAGCAATCGACTGATCCTGACGCGCGATGCGGCGACCGCAGGCGTTGCCCTCGAATTGGCCGATCAGCGCCTGCGCGACACCCAGGATCCCGGTTGGGCCCGCGTGCGGGCACAGATTGCAAGCGACATCGCCGCGCTGAACACCTTCAAGATACCCGACGTCGCCGGCATCTCTGCCCAACTGTCGGCCTTGATCGTGCGGGTTCCACAGCTCAGGATTGCCGGTGCACCCATGGCTCCGGAACGCAACTTGCCCGAGCAGGGTGCGGGCGCGCCTAGTGTGCGCAATTGGGAGACCCTGCTCGACGACCTGTGGTCCGGGTTAAAAGACACAGTGCGCATCCGCGTGCACGACCGACCGATCCAGGCAATGATCGCCCCGGAGCAACAGTTCTTCCTGTACGAGAATCTCAAGCTGCACCTCGAGGTAGCGCGCCTGGGACTCGCGCGCCATGACCCGCGGTTGTTTCGCGACAACCTCGCCACGGCATCCGACTGGCTGGGGAGGTATTTCGACGCGAACGACGCAACCGTGGCGGCCGTGAAACAGGAAATCGACGCGCTGGGCGACATTGATATTGCCCCTGAGATACCGAACATCAGTCGGTCGCTGCGCGCCTTGATAGCGCGGGACAAGCTGATGCAGGACGCGGCGGCGAACGCGATCGAGACGCCATGAGGTCGCTGCTGAAGCTATGGTTGTTCGTGCTCGCCGGGGCCGGAATCGGCATCGTGCTCACCCGCGATAGCGGTTATGTGCTGTTGTCGTTCGGCAACTATACCGTCGAGATGAGTCTGGCCCTGCTGCTGCTCTTGCTCGCGGCGCTGTTTGGCGCCCTCTATCTCGGCATTCGTCTGAGCGTTCGCACCCTACATCTCCCAGCAGATGCGCGCGACTGGCGGCGCGAGCGCGGTGCGCGGCTGGCCCATCAGGCTTTGACCCGTGGCCTGCTGGAGATGTCCGAAGGCAATTGGCGGGGTGCGGAAAAGCACCTGGTTCGCTGCGCCGAACATGCCGAGACACCCTTGCTGAATTACCTCGCGGCGGCGCGGGCGGCACAGTTCCAGGGCGCACACGATCGGCGTGACACCTACATCCGCCTGGCACATGAAACCATGCCGTCTGCCGATGTCGCCGTCCATCTAACGCAGGCCGAGCTGCAGTTGGCCGACCAGGAGCTGGGACAGGCCCTGGCAACCCTCAAACGCCTGCGCGGCGTCGCACCCAGACACGTCTATGTGCTGCGCCTGCTGCGCCGCTTATATGAACAACTGGGCGACTGGGAACACCTGCGCGAACTCTTGCCGGAACTCAGCCGGCGCAAGGTTGAAGAAGAGGACGACCTGCGGCTGTTGGAGGCGCGGACGCATCGTGCCTTGCTGGAGCGGGCCTTCTTCTCCGCCGATGCGCACCGGCTCGGCATGGCATGGGCGGACGTGCCTCGGGTCTTGCGCGAGCAGCCGCAAATCCTCGGCGACTATAGCGGCTACCTGCAGGAACTCGGCCGGGACGCCGAGGCGGAGGTACTGCTGCGCGGGGCCATGCGCAAGCACTGGGACAGCGGCCTGGTGGAGACCTACGGCCTGCTCGAGACAGCAGACCCGGGTAAACAGCTGGCGTACATGGAAAAGCGGCTTACCGACCACCCCGATGACCCGGTCCTGTTGCTCACCCTCGGTAGGCTAAGCCTGCGGGCGCAACTGTGGGGCAAGGCACGCGGCTATCTCGAGGCCTGCATCGGCCGCAATGGGCCCCCGCAGGCCTATCGGGAACTCGGGCAGCTGTTGGAACGCATGCACCAGCCGGAGCAGGCAATCGAAGTCTATCGGCGGGGACTGTCGGGTACCGGCGGGCCCGACCCCGTGCCGCTGCCGCGGGATATCGGCAAGGCACAGCACAAACGGCCGATGCTGGATGAACAAACCGCACCGGCGCCACAGCCTGCAAGGTCACAATCCGGACCCTCGTCGATCTGAGCGGGCGTGGGGATACAAGGTAATGCAGCGGATCAGTTGCCGGCCTTGACCTGACTGTCGTCTGCGTAGTCGAAGGAATCGTAGTGCATGTGTCGGTCCATCATGCCGGCAGCCTGGAAGGCCGTGCGCGCGGCGGACACCATCGGCGGCGGACCGGCCATGTACAGATCGAAACCGGACAGGTCGGGAAAATCTTTTACCACGGCCTCATGAACCCAGCCGGTGCGGCCCTGCCAGCCGGCATCCGGCTCGGACAACACGGGTACGTAGAAGAAGTTGGAGTGCTCGCGTATCCAAGACTGCGGCAATTCAGGCAGATACAGATCTCGCTGCGCACGCACGCCCCAGAAGAGGTGCATCGGACGCTGAATACCCGCCTCGAAGGCGTGTTCGATCTGCCCTTTGAGCGGCGCGAAGCCGGTGCCGCCGCCCATGAAGATCATCGGCCGTCCCGAGTGCTCGTCCAGCGTGAAAGTGCCAAGCGGCGCCTGGATGCGAAGGATGGTGCGCTCCTTCATCTGGTTGAACACCCAATCGGTGAACTTGCCGCCGTCGACATGGCGGATATGCAGTTCGATATACTCGTCGTCGTGGGGCGCATTTGCGATCGAGAAGGCTCGCCGGCGGCCGTCGGCGAGTAGAAAATCCAGATACTGGCCGGCGCGGAACTGCAGGCGTTGGCCCTCCGGCAGCTTCAGTAGCAGGCGCACAACATCATGGGACAGGTGATCGGCCGCGTGTACGCGGCAGGGGAGCAGCTTTACCTCGATGTCGGCGGCAGTCTCGACCTCGCGTGCCGCAATGGTCAGATCGCTGGCCGCAAAACCCTGGCAGGGCAGGCACTTACCGATCCCTGCCTCCTCCAAGGCGGGCGGGGAACCGTGATATACGACCTCACCGGACACCAGGTCGGCGGCACAGGCACCGCATCGTCCGTTGCGGCAGCCATAGGGGAGGCCGATGTCCTGGCGAATGGCCGCCTCCAGAATGGTCTCGTTTTCTTCGACCTCGAAACGATGGCCGCTGGCGCTGACGATAACGGTAAAACTCATGAGTTCCTGGTAATTTGCTGACGTACCTCTTTGATTTTGCGTGATTTCGGAGGGCAATAAAACCGTGGGGTGGACATGCTAATCGTCGGCTGCGGCGACGTCGGAACACGGATTGCGCGGCGTGCGCGAATGCGCGGGCAGTCTGTTTCATGCCTGGTGAGGCGGGCCGAGAGCGCAGGCCTGTTGCTGAGTGAGGGAATCATAACGCTGGTCACCGATCTCGATAACACGACGCCCGCGTTCAGTCCGGACGTCGGCTCGGGGCAGATCTTCTACCTCGCACCGCCGCCCCCGACGGGGACTGATGACCCGCGCATGCGACGCTTGCTGGCCGCAGTGTCGGACGACCGGCCAGGCCGCATTGTCTATACCAGCACAACAGGCGTATACGGCGACTGCCAGGGCGCCTGGGTAGACGAGAGTTTTCCGGCGCAACCGCAAGTCGATCGAGCACGCCGGCGCCTGGATGCTGAACAGCAGCTGCGCGCCTGGTCCGCTGCCGGTCGCGGCGACATCATCATCTTGCGGGTTGCCGGTATCTACGGTCCGGACAAACTGCCGCTCGCGCGCCTGCAGCAGCGGGTACCGATGATCTCGGCCGCCGAGGCGCCCTGGACCAATCGCATCCATATCGACGATCTGGTCACCGTGTGCGAAGCGGCTATGGCCGTGGGCAGGCCGGGGGAGATCTACAACGTCAGCGACGGCGATCCGGGCAACATGCGCGACTACTTCGATCGCGTCGCCGATCTGTACGGCCTGCCGCGCGCCCCGTTGATCAGCCTCGCCGAGGCGCGCGCGACACTGTCGCCGGGCATGCTGTCCTACCTCGGGGAATCGCGTCGAATGGATAACCGCAAACTGCGCGAGGAACTCGGCGTCTCGCTGCGCTACCCCAATCTATCCGAGGGACTGGCCGCCTGCAGACGCGGCGCAACGGATTTCTCGGCGCCAAGGGATGAGCCACCAGACCGGTGATGGTCATGCCATCAGAACCAGGCTAAACATCATACGCGGGAGGCCAGATGGACCAATCACCCCCAGTCGAGGCGCTGCTGTTCGACCTGGGCGGCGTAGTTATCGACATCGACATCCAGCGGGCCCTGCGGCACTGGGAACCGCTGTCGTCACTGTCGCGCGCGCAGCTGCAAAAACGGTTCACCGTCGACGAAGCGCTTCGGCAATACGAATGTGGCGAGATCGATACCGCCGCCTATGTCGCACACCTGCGCCAGGAATTCGAACTGGATGCCAGCGATAGCGATATCGTCGCCGGCTGGAACGCCATCCTGGTTAGCGAGATCGAACCTGCGCTGCAGGCGATAGTCGCGGCCCGAACGCACCTGCCCTGTTATGCATTCAGCAATACCAGCCCAGCCCATCAGATCGCGTGGTCGAGCGCATTTCCGCGCGTGGTAAAGGCCTTTGACCGCCTGTTCCTGTCTTTTGAAATCGGCGCACGCAAACCCGACATCGCGGCTTTTCGGCTGGTTATGGACGCGATCGGCACGGATGCCAGCCGTGTTCTCTTCTTCGACGACACGCCGGCGAACGTGCAGGGCGCCCGCGACGCCGGCCTGCAGGCCGTGCAGGTTAGCGACCATCGCGACCTCAACCGGACGCTGGTCGGGCTCGGCGTTCTCTGAGCGCGGTGGCGCTTGCTGTCGCGGCGTGCGCGGCACGCTCAAAGTGACCTCGCGACCGCCATAGCCATGGATCAGATCGTGGGCGCGAATCCTCACCCAGGTGAATTCGTCGGGGATACGCACCGCGGACAGACCGCGGGTGAATGGCTGCTCGTGAACATGCGGATGCGCCAACATGCGGGTTGCGAGTACCTCGCCATCCGGGCCCAGCAGCTCCCAGCGATTGGCGTAGTGGTCCCAGCCGCTGTCGGCGTGGCGCAGGGTGACATCGATGTCGTAGCGACCCAGCTCGACGGCCGGTCGGATCTCGACCTTCAGCACATCGGCGAGGCCGGCCAGCGAAGGCTCGGCGCCCAGCAGCACGGCGAGCCCGAACGAACCGATCAGCCGCGCGCCAACCACGCAACCACCGGGTCCCACTGCACGACGTCCGGCGCCACCTGCGACGGCGCCAGTTCGAAAATCCCGAGCCCGGTCTCGGCCGCACGGATATAGTTCTGACTCTCGCGCAAGTGGGTCAGCAGCGGGATATCGTACTCGGCGAGGAAATCCTCCAGTGCGTGGTAGATGCGGGTATTCTCGCGTACCCGGTTGGCGATCAGACCGATGCGCGTCTGCCCGCGAGAAATCCGCCCCGACTTCAACAACTCAGCGATGAAGCGGGTCGCCGCACGCATATCAATCGGCGAAGGCAATACCGGCACCAGCAGGGTATCGGCACGACGCAGCAGCTGGGTCACCTCGCCGCCATAGATTCCCGACGGCGCATCCAACAACGCAAGATCGGTGCCGTGTGCCGCACGCGCATCGCCGTGTGCCGCGTCGATCCCTTCGATGTCGGGGACCCCCTCGTAGTCGTCGCGCGCGCCCAGCCAGTCGAGACTGGAGCGCTGTGGATCGAAGTCCATGACGGCGACGCGCTTGCCGTCGTCGGCGAACCAGGTGGCCAGGTTGGTGGCGATGGTCGTCTTGCCGCAACCGCCTTTCGCGTTCATGCAGAGGATAGTCTGCATAGTGGTCCCCCCGATGTTCGTGCAATGGGCCCATTACAGACGAGATCCACCGCGACAGCAAGCGACCAGTCGTGTCGTTTCCGCCGGCTGGCCGGCCAACCGCGCCATCCGGCGAGAAGCACTTCTCCCGTGCTGCGCCCGCCGTAATCAGGCGTTTTTCGGCAGATCCAGCGCGTGCGGCAACAGCAGGTCGAGGTCGATGAGCTGGAGCACACGCTCATGGGTGGCCTGAAGAAATACGGGTGGCGCCAACCCGGAATCCAGCGCCTCCCGCCATCGCATTGCACACAGACACCAGCGGTCGCCGTCGCGCAGACCCGGAAAATCATAGGCGGGGACCGGCGTAACCAGATCGTTGCCCCGTTCACGTGAAAACGCCAGGAACGGATCGGTCACCCGGGCACACACTACGTGCGAGCCGAGATCGTCGGCGCGGGTGCGGCAATGCCCGTCGCGGAGATAACCGGTTCTCGGCTGCGAGCCGCACACTGCGAGTTCGCCGCCCAGTGCATTGCGTTCGAATTCGGCCATGCTCAGGCACGCGCCGCCGTGTAACCGTCGGCAGCACTCACTGCTCCCCACGCTCGATCGAACAACAGGCGGGTAAGGCTGGCGATCTGCGACTGATCGCCTTCCAGCATGCGTCCACGGATCGCGCTGGTCATCGCCAGCGCCTGCAGTATATCGCCGTCGCTGACATCGTCTCGGCCCTGCGCATGCTCGGAGATCACCGCCAGCAAACGCGTCACCAGATCGGAGACCGACTGCGCCGAGCGCGTCTCTGGGTACAGCGAAAACTCTATGTCATAGGCCTTCCCGCCAGAGGTGACGGCGACAAATTGCATTAAATGCTGCGACATTCGGACTCCTCCTTCGCGACGCGGCCGCATGCCACGTTGTTTGCATCCGACACTCTATGACCGAAGCGCCGACGCATTGCCCCTCGCGTTGTACGGCAATGCCGTAGAACCGCCAGATGCGGGCCGCGCCGTTGCATCGGTCAGCCTCTTGGGTCAATCCACGCATCTTGGATCAATCGATCGCCAGCGCCTCCCAGATGGCATCGACACGCGCTTTGACGGCGCTGTCCATTGTGATAGGCCGGCCCCACGCTCGATCCGTCTCACCCGGCCACTTATTGGTAGCATCCATCCCTATCTTGCCCCCCAGGCCGGAGACCGGGGAGGCAAAATCGAGATAGTCGATCGGGGTGTTCTCTATCAGAGTAATGTCACGCACCGGGTCCATGCGCGTGGTCATCGCCCAGATCACGTCGTTCCAGTCGCGCACGTTCACATCATCGTCGGTGATGATCACGAACTTGGTATACAAGAACTGGCGCAGGAACGACCATATGCCGAACATCACCCGCGTGGCATGCCCCGGATACTGCTTTTTCATGCTGACCACGGCCATGCGATAAGAACAGCCCTCGGGCGGCAGATAGAAATCGACGATCTCAGAAAACTGTTTCTGCAGGATCGGCACAAAGACCTCATTGAGGGCGACGCCGAGAATCGCGGGTTCGTCGGGTGGGCGCCCGGTGTAGGTACTATGGTAAATCGGGTTTTCGCGGTGGGTAATGCGCTCGATCGTCAAGACCGGGAACTCGTCCACCTCGTTGTAATAACCGGTGTGATCCCCGAACGGCCCCTCGGCGGCCCTGTCGTTCGGTTGGATCCGCCCTTCGAGGACAAATTCGGCACTGGCCGGGACTTGCAGATCCGAGCCGATACACTGCGTAACCTCGGTTCGGCCGCCGCGCAGTAGCCCGGCGAACGCATATTCGGATAGGGTGTCGGGTATGGGCGTTACCGCCCCGAGGATGGTCGCCGGGTCGGCACCCAGGGCAACCGCCACCGGAAACGGCTGACCCGGATGCGCCAGCTGCCAGTCGCGCATATCCAGCGCCCCGCCGCGGTGCGCCAACCAGCGCATGATCACCCGGTTGCGCCCGATGACCTGCATACGATAGATGCCGAGGTTCTGGCGCGGCTTGTCTGGACCACGAGTAACCACTAGTCCCCAGGTAATCAGCGGACCCGCATCGCCCGGCCAGCAGGTCTGCACAGGTATCCCTGCTAGATCGACCGCCTCGCCGCCTATCAGGTGCCGCTGGCAGGCAGCACCCTTGACCATCTTCGGCGCCATGTCCAAGACCCTGCGAAAGATTGGCAGCTTGTCCCAGGCATCCTTCATTCCCTTCGGTGGTTCCGGCGCCTTGAGCTGCGACAACAGCACGCCCACCTCCCGCAGCGCGCCAACCGACGTCTCGCCCATGCCGAGAGCAACGCGCTCCGGGGTCCCGAACAAGTTACCGAGCACAGGTATCTGGTGGCCCTTAGGATTTTCGAACAACAGCGCCGGCCCGCCCGCCCGCAGGGTGCGGTCGCAGATCTCGGTCATCTCCAGATAGGGATCGATCTCGGCCTTGATCCGCTTGAGCTGGCCAAGACGCTCGAGTTGATCGAGAAAATCACGAAGATCGCGGTATTTCATAGTGTTATCCTGAGATCAGCAGCTGTCACTCTACAGGGCGTTGCACTGTGCTCGCTCAATGAACATTGTGTTTTTCCTCATTATCGGTGCAATCGCGGGCTGGCTGGCCGCCAAGGTCATGCAGGGCCGCGGCTTTGGTCTGTGGATCAACATGGGGCTTGGCGTGATCGGCGCCGTGCTCGGCGGCACTTTGTTGGAGCAGCTGGGCATGCAGGTCGAAGGACCGATAGAACAGCTGCTAACCGCCACCGTCGGGGCCGTCATTCTGTTATGGCTCGCCGGGTTGATCAAGAAACAGTGACCAGCACCAAACGATGACGGGTCTGCACGCGTGACGAAAAAGAAGCTGCTGTTCCTCGTTCACCGCCTGCCCTACCCACCCAACAAGGGTGATAAAATCGCGTCGTTCAATCTGCTGCGCTTTCTCGCCCCGCGCTACACGGTCTTCCTCGGGACCTTCATCGACGATCCCAGCGATTGTCAGCACCGCGAAAAGGTGCGCGAATACTGCCAGGATCTGTGTGCACCGGAGATCAGCCCGGTTATCGCCAGGATCGCCAGTCTGCGAGGCCTGCTGAGCGGTGAGGCACTGTCCCTGCCGTATCTGCGTAGCCGCGAGCTGTATGCCTGGACGACTCAGGTACTGCGCGAACAGCGCCCGGAGCACATCGTCGTCTTCAGCGGACCCATGGCCCAGTACGTCAGCGGCCGGGTGCCAGACGGAGCGACCACCGTGTTTGATATGGTCGACGTCGACTCGGAGAAATGGCGCAGCTATGCCACACGCAAGCCCTGGCCGATGAGCGCGCTGTATCGGCGCGAGGCAGACCGGCTGCTGGCTTTCGAGCGCCGTATGGCCGGCGAGTTCGACAGCACCGTGTTCGTGTCGCGGGAAGAAGCGGACTTGTTCCGCTCGCTGGCGCCCGAGTGTGCCGCCAAGACCACTTATCGCATTCAGGGCGTCGACAGCGAATTCTTCGATCCGGCCGGCGCTTACCCCAACCCCTTTCCGGCCGGTGCACCGGCGCTGGTATTTACCGGTGCGATGGATTATTGGCCCAACGTCGATGCCGTCGTTTGGTTCGCCCAGCAGGCCTGGCCAAGCATACGCGGGCAAGTGCCAAATGCCCGCTTTTTCATCGTCGGCATGCGCCCCGCGCCCGAGGTAAGCAGGCTGGCCCAGCAACCCGGAATTACTGTCACCGGCGCGGTCGCGGATGTCCGGCCCTATCTCGCCCATGCGCATGCGGCAATCCTGCCGCTGCGGATCGCCCGCGGCATCCAGAACAAGGTACTCGAGGCGATGGCGATGCGACTGCCGGTCATCGGTACCGCGGAGGCGATGACCGGCATCGCTCCATTCGCAGGTTTTGAGCCGACCATCAGTGAGCGGGCCGATACCCTGGCGGACGCCGCCATCCGCTTATTGCAGAGGCCGCGCCAAGTCGACAGCGCAGCGCGAGAGTGCGTCTTGCAACGCTACAACTGGGACGCCAACCTGCAGCGGATCGCGCGCCTGCTGGAGACAGGCCAGGTCGCGCCGGATCTGTAGCCATCCATCCCGGTCTACCGAGACTGTACACCGCGCGAAGGCTAGAATTCCCGGACAGACCGCTTTCCCAACGCGCAAGAGGTAGGAAGTTATGGCCGAGGTGCCCCGCGACTTTGTCGCGCAACAGATTCGCGACTCCATCTCGGTCAAACAATCGATGCTGGCCGACAGCGGATTAATCGCCGAGATCGAAGAGGTCGCCGAGCTCATCGTGAAGACCTACCGCAGCGGCGGTAAGGTGTTGATCGCCGGCAACGGCGGCAGTGCCGCCGATTCACAACACATCGCCGCCGAACTGGTCAGTCGGTTCTCAATGGAGAGGCCGGCACTTCCGGCAATGGCCCTCACTACCGACACCTCAATTATGACCGCTATCAGTAACGATTACGGTTACGACAGTCTTTTCAGCCGTCAACTTGAGGCCAGTGCCCGTCCCGGCGATGTGTTTCTCGCCATCTCCACCTCCGGCAACTCGCCCAATATCCTGCGCGCCCTCGCAAGCGCACATGAGCTGGGCATAGTTGGTGTAGGTATGAGCGGCGCGACCGGGGGCCAAATGGCGGCCCTGTGCCGTCACTGCCTGAAGATCCCGGCGACCGCTACACCGCGTATCCAAGAAGGCCACGCCACTATCGGCCATATCTTGTGCGCTAGCACGGAGCGGGCCCTGTTCGCCGACGACAGGCCAGCGGACACCTAGCCTGCACATCTTTCTTGTAGAGTGTGGTCACCAGCGGCCGCCCCAGGCCGCGCCACCCTCCGGCCACCCGAGATGACCAAAGCACGCGTGCGTTACCAGACGGTTGAACTGGGCGAAACAGATTTCCATTTGAAAACGCTACGCGATCGCCAGCAGTTCGAAGACGACCAACACGAGGCTGAGGAACTGGGCGTCTCTCCGGCGAACTGGCCGCTGTTCGGGGTGGTTTGGGAATCGGGTGAGATCCTGGCCCGCCTGATGCAGACCCAGGATATTGAAGGGCTTAGGGTGCTGGAAGTAGGCTGTGGCATCGCCTTCGCCAGCATCGTGCTGCGCTCTCGAAACGCAGACATCACGGCGACCGACCAGCATCCCCAAGCGGCGGCTTTTCTGACAGTCAACACTGCGCTCAACGAGCTTGGCCCAATAGCGTTCGTACGGACAGGCTGGTGCGAGCAGGCGCCGCAGCTGGGGAAGTTCGATCTGATCATAGGCAGTGACCTGCTCTACGAGAGATCCAACGTGGAGCTGCTTTCGGGATTTATCGACCGACACACGAAACGTCGCTGCAGCGTGATAATCGTCGATCCGGGGCGGGGTCTGCAGGCGCGATTCTCCCGCCGTATGGTCGCGCTCGGTTATACCCATGACTCGACGCGCGCCGTTGCCTCGGAGGTATCTGCGTCATACAGGGGCCGGGTTATGCGTTTCTCCCGCTCCGGGTGATTCTTATGCCGTGCGCTGGCGCCAGCGATACAGCCCGATCGCAGCGTCTGCAAGCTCGCCGGCGGTTTCGCAGTGAGCAGCCAGGTTCGGCGGATCGAACCATTGATCCTCTTCGTACATCAGAAACGACAAGATCGGCGCGAGCAGCGCGCTCGCCCGTTCGTCGGCCAGCATGCGGTCACGCTGATGGTCGCCGAGAAACGCAACCCCGGCCATGTAGCCCTGACACCAGCCATAAGGCAACGGCAGCGTAACGTCGTCCTCACGCGGCACCTGCAGGATCAGCGGCCCGTAGTCGCTGCGGTCCAGGTCCGACCGCAACTGCATGCGAAAACGTTCGAGCTGCTCCCGTAGTCTGACATCCTGGACCAATGCGCCGAGCACACGATCGAGCAACGGGCCCAGTTGTTCCTCCGCAGCGGTCGCGGTCAGAAATCCATGTGCCACATCCAGCGGCATGTTACCGGCCGCGTCCATGTGCTCGACCAATTCGATCTGCAGTCGCTCGATCTCCTCGGGCAACAGCGGCCGGGCCGGGACGCCATGCATCAGGCGGCTATTCCGCTGCGGCGGAGCAGGGCATCGATCTGTGGCTCGCGGCCGCGAAACGCCACAAACAGCGTCATCGCGTCCCTGGCGCCGCCCATTTCCAGAATGTTATGCAGAAACGACTGCCCGGTCGCCTGATCGAATACGCCCTTCTCCTCGAACAGCGAGAAGGCGTCGGCTGAAAGGACTTCGGCCCACTTATAGCTGTAATAGCCTGCGGCATAGCCACCCGCAAAAATATGCGAGAAGGCATGTGCAAAACGATTCCATGCTGGCGGCTTGATCACTGCCACTTCCTCACGCACCTCGTCGAGAATCTCGTAGATACGCGCACCCCTGTCCGGGTCATATTCGAGATGCATGCGAAAATCGAACAACGCGAACTCCAGCTGCCGCACCATCATCATCCCCGACTGGAAGTTCTTGGCCGCCAGCATGCGCTGATAAAGCTCTTCCGGGATGTTCTCACCCGTCTGGTAATGAGCGGCAAACAAGTCCAGCGCCTCGCGTTCCCAGCAGAAGTTCTCCATGAACTGTGACGGTAGCTCGACAGCATCCCAAGCCACACCGTTGATCCCGGAAACGGCCACATAATCGACCCTGGTCAACATATGGTGCAGGCCATGGCCAAACTCGTGAAATAGCGTCTCGACTTCGTCGTGCGTCAGCAGTGCCGGTTTATCGCCAACCGGCGGCGTGAAGTTGCAGGTCATGTAGGCGACCGGAATCTGGTCAACTGCGGGCGTCACCATGCGCGACTGACAGTCGCCCATCCAGGCGCCGCCGCGCTTGTTCTGACGCGCGTAGAGATCGAAATAGAACTGGCCACGCAGGCTGCCGTCGTGGTCGCGGATCTCGTAGAATTTGACGTCCGGATGCCAGGTATCGATCCCATCGACCTCGTGAAAGCTGATGCCGTACAACGTGCCGACGACTTCGAACATCCCTGGCAGTACGCGGTTTTCCGGGAAGTAGGGTTTGATCTCCTCCTGAGTAATGCTATAGCGATTTTGACGCAGTTTTTCGCTGTAGTAGGCAATATCCCAGGGCTCGAGCTGCGCGACACCATAATGTTCGGCGGCAAAAGACCGCAGTTCGGCCAGCTCGCGCTCGGCCTGGGGCTTGGATTTCGCCGCCAGATCGCGCAGGAACTGCAAGACCTCTTCGGCGGAGCGCGCCATCTTCCTCGCCAGCGAGCGTTCTGCATAGTTGGCGAAGCCCAACAGCTGGGCCAGCTCGTGACGCAGCGCAAGAATTCGCTGCATGTTTTCACCGTTGTCGTATTGCCCGGCCTGCGGTCCCTGATCGCTGGCGCGCGTCTGATAGGCCTCGTAGAGCTCGTTCCGCAGCGCCGCGTCGTCCGCGTAGGTCATCACCGGAAAGTAGGAGGGATAATCCAGGGTCAGCAACCAGCCGTGCTGCTCGCGCTGCTGCGCCGTTTGGCGGGCCAGATCCAGCGCCGACTGCGGCAAGCCGGAAAGCGCCGCGGGATCGTCGATATTCTTTGACCAGGCGTTATTCGCATCCAGCACGTTCTCAGAGTACTTGCTGGTGAGCTGCGACAGCTCCTGGCTTATGGCCTTGAAACGAGCCTTTTTGTCCGCCGGAAGATCGACCCCTGAGAGATGGAAGTCGCGCAGCGCGTTTTCCAGCACTTTGCGTTGGGCCTCATCCAGGGCCGATGCCTGCTCCGCTACCGCCTTGTAGGCCACATACAGCTTTTCGTTGTGCCCCATCTCTGTGCTGTAGTCCGATAGTTTGGGCAGGCAGGCGTTGTACGCGGCGCGCAAGGCGTCACTGTTGAGCACCGAGTTCAGGTGCGACACCGGCGACCAAGCACGTCCAAGCCGGTCTTCATACTCCTCGATGGGCTCGACAAGATTGTCCCAGGACGGGGCCTCGACGTCATCGAGCAAGGCCGCGATGCGTCGCCGATTATCCGTCAATAGCTGATCGATCGCCGGTTCGACGTGCTCCGCCTTGATCTGGGAAAAGGCCGGCAGGCCGCTCTGTTCGAGAAATGGGTTGTGCATCGGCGGCCTCTCACGCAGTCTTTATGGCGCTAGAGTTTGACACGAAGCCTGGCGCAGCAGCAGGGGCGAAAACCCCGACAGATATGGCTTATTGCGGTCGTCCCGATGGTCTGTGGTCTCAGGATGGCGCCAGCGTGGGCCCGTACAACAGCAGCACATTCATTTCGTCGTGGCGTACCGGTCGACCGAACAGATAGCCCTGCACCTCATCACAGCCCGTGCCCCGCAGGTAGGTGCTCTGCTCGGCGGTCTCAACGCCCTCCGCGACGACGCGCAACCCGAGGCTGTGACCCATCGCGATAATGGCCGAGACGATCGCGGCATCGTCCTGATCGGCCGGGATGTCGCGAATGAAGGACCGATCGACCTTCAGTTTCTGCACGGGAAAGCGCTTCAAATAGGCCATGGACGAATTCGCCACACCGAAGTCGTCGATCACAAGGTTGATGCCCATGTCGTTGAGCTGGCGCATCTGTGTTTCGGCACGATACGGTCCCTCCATGACCCAGCTCTCGGTTATCTCGAGCTCGAGGCAGCTGCCTGGCAGTCCGCTGGCACTCAGCGCCGAGTCGACCGCCTCCAGCAAGCCCTCGTCCTGGAACTGACGCCCCGAGATGTTGACCGCCAACCGCCCAAACCCTAGGCCCTGCTCCCGCCATTGCTGCGCCTGTTGGCAGGCCTCGTTGAGAACCCAGGCGCCCAGCGTGACAATCAGGCCGCTGTCTTCGGCCAGCGGGATGAAGCGCGCTGGTGGCACCATATTGCCGTGCTCATCCTGCCAGCGAATCAACGCCTCGACCGCAACCACACGACCGGTCGCGAGGTCGTATTGCGGCTGGTAGCACAGGCCCAGTTCGTTTCTCTCCAGTGCGAGACGCAGCAGGCGAGTCAACTGCGAACGCTCCTCGGCTCGCTCATTCATCTCCGGTGCATAGAATGTGTAGCGGTTCTTGCCGCTTTCCTTGGCCCGATACATGGCTGCATCGGCATGCTTGAGCAGCGTCTGTACATCGCTGCCGTCTTCCGGGAAGACCGCAATACCTATACTCGTGGTAACCCGGCCCTGATGACCGCTGAGATCGTAGGGCTCAGTGATAACCTCGAGCAGGTGATCACAGATTGCCTGTATGTCGTTGTCATAGCCAACGTCATTGAGGACCGCGGCAAACTCATCGCCGCCGATTCGGGCGACAACATCGGCCTTGCGCAGACGCGATTCCAGGCGCTCACCAACCTGACGCAGCACCTCGTCACCGGCACTGTGGCCGTAAGTATCATTGATCAATTTAAAACCATCGAGATCCAGGAACAGCAGGGCCAATCGCCCCCGTGCCCGTCCCGCGCGGTTGATCGCATGCAACAGCCTGTCCTGCAAGAGCACCCGATTCGGCAGGTCAGTGGTGGCATCGTAGTGCGCGAGCCGGTGGATACGCTCGGCGGCGAACTTCTCAGCCGATATATCACTGAACATGCAGACATAGTGCAGCACGCGCTGATCGACATCCCTGACCGCTACCACCGTACGGCTCTCAGGGTATACCTCACCATCCCGGCGGCGGCTCCACAGCTCACCGATCCAAACCCCACCATCGTCGAGCGCCGCCTGCATCTCTTCACTCAGCCCAGGTTCATCACGCCCTGCGCTCAACATGTTGTCACGCCGCCCGAGTACATCGGCCTCCTGCCATCCGGTGATCGTTGTAAATGCGGCATTTACCTTGCAGATACGATGCTCGGCATCGCTCAACATGATCCCCTGAGGGCTGTAGTTGAACACGCTTGCGGCGAGCTTCAGCTCCCGCTGTGCGGTCACCTTTCCTATCTCCAGTGAGATCAAGTCGGCGAACAGGCCCAGCACGGGATGCAGGCGGTCATCCTTGACCATAGGCGCGCTGTCGGCGACAACGACCATGCCGATCTTCTCGCCTGAGGCCGCGGTCAAGACTGCGCCGAAGTAACTCTCGATAGCGAACTGCTTGAGCATCTTGCAATTCGGATAGGCAGTCTGCGCACCACTCGGGACGAACAGACGACCATGGGTGAGGACATCGGCGCAGGGTGAACCCGCCAGTTCGTACGTGTAGTCATCCAGTGCAGCGCCGTTTATCCAGGCCGCCGTGACACTGACCTTCGCTGGAGATTCCCCTTTAAGCCTGCCAACGTAGGCATTGGTGACCCCATAGGTTGCGGCCAGGCGGCGTATACCGTCTATGCTCAGTCGCTCTCCGCTGGACGAGGCAACGCGTGCCAGTTCGGCCACCGCTCGAAGCACGGGATCGGCCGTGCGCGAGCTGGCGATGTTGACGGACTCACCGTACTCGATCTGGGGCTGTCCGGATTCATCTGCAAACACAGGGCTGTCCACCAATCCGCTTTGTTGAATCATAGTCGATGGCGACAGGCACAACTTTGAACCCGTTCGCCAGTTGGCGCTAAAGCGCGCGGTGTCAAAACCGCGTGGATAGCATCAGCGAGACAGCAGCGCCCAGGACAAGGAATGCAGCGAAACCGAGACGCATGCGCCAGCGATAGCGGCGCAGCAGACCGAACTCCTCCAGGTTGGAGAGCAGGAAGTAGCGTCCATCGGACGGTTTGCTAAGCGTATGCGTGTGTTCACGCTTTAGATTCTCGCCGCGCAGACGCAAGGCCTCATGCCTCGCGGCGGTCCGCGCGCGTTCCCACTCCGCGACGTCGATCTTGCCGTCGCGATTGCTGTCGAAGCGCTCGCGCAATGTCTCCTGCTGCTGTTTCCATTCGCGCAGGACCGCCGCTGTCAGTTCACGCAGCGTAACGCCGTGATCGCCGGGACGTAGGGTGTGGAAGTGCCCGATCGCATAGAGCGGGTCACCGTCGAGAATCACCGCTTCGCTGTAGCGATACTCCCCGACCTTACTCCCCAGGCGCTCCAGGATGGTGCTGCCCACGGCGACTGCGCGGTCGGCGGTCTTGCCCAGACTCGGCAGGCGCACATGTATTGCATGGCTGCCTAAGCCGCTGCCAGTGTCCGACCAGGTACGCGTGTGCCGGGTGGTGACCTCGGCCCCCTCCGGATCGATGACACAGTTCCCGGTGCCATCGCTGAGCATGAAGATGCCGTCGCTGCTGCCGGACCTTACAGTCCGCCAGTCCTTGCCGGACCGACGTTCGACACGGAAGCGGTACCAGCAGCAGCTGGTGTTTGACAGCGGCGCGATAATCGGCTCCCCGCCCATGGTGTGCGCCGTTCCGATCAGTTCGACATATCCCTGGTGCGCTGAGCGCACGCGCGCGGTCGGTACGTCCTCGATATGCCGGGTACGGCGCAGGCCGGAGAATCCTGCCAGGAGCGATGCCAGCGCCAGGATCGTGACGACGAACAGAGCGCCGTCCGGCGCCTGCGCCAGACGATCGATCCAATCGGCCATCGCCTACTGGAACAGGTGCGTGAGGTTGACGTCGGCGACCTGGTCGGCGGCGAACTCCAGCAGCTGCGCGGACTTGAAGTTCAGGGCTCGGGCCACGACCAGATCAGGCAACTGGTCGATTCTGACGTTGTTGGCGTTAACCGATGCATTGTAGAACTCACGCCGATCGGCAATAGCATTTTCGAGCCCGGTGATGCGCGTCTGCAGATGCTGAAAACTCTCGTTGGCCTTGAGATCCGGGTAGGCCTCGGCAACCGCGAACAGATTCCCAAGGCCGAGGCGCAACATGCCCTCGGCCTCGCCGACACCGCCGACATCGTGCGCATCACGTGCCGTCGCCACCGCGGCACGAGCACGCATGACCTGTTCCAGCGTCTCGCGTTCGTGCTTCATGTATTGTTTGCAGGTCTCGACTAGTTTCGGCAGTTCATCATGTCGTTGTTTGAGTAAGACATCGATATTCGACCACGCCTGGCTGACGGCGTGCTTGAGATTGACCAGATTGTTGTAGATAAGGACGGCATAGCCGATGACAAAGACCACGACAACCAGGAAGATGATGGTTCCTACATCCATACCGCAAGATTCCGCTAACTGTTAACTTGTCTGCTGACTATAACGGCAGAGACCCCAACGATCATGAGTCAAATTCGCGCTTTCGAAGGCCTTGTCCCATCGATAGACCCAGAGGCCTGGCTCGATCCGCTGTCCCTGGTGATCGGCGACGTCCAGATCGGCGCGCGATCCAGCATCTGGCCGGGCAGTATCGTCCGCGGGGATATCAACCGTATCCGCATCGGTGCCGATACCAACATCCAGGACGGCTGCATTCTGCATATAAGCCACGATGGCCCGTTCATGCCGGGCGGGTCGCCACTGTTGATTGGCGACCGGATCACCGTCGGGCACAAAGTGATACTGCACGGCTGTCAGATCCACGATGAGTGCCTCATCGGCATGGGCGCGATCGTGATGGACAAGGTCGTGATCGAGACCGGCGTGATTCTCGGTGCCGGTGCCCTGGTCCCGCCGGGTAAGGTGCTCAGATCCGGTTTTCTCTATACTGGGACCCCGGCGCGTCAGGCGCGGCCACTGACCGACCGGGAGCACGGATATTTCACCTATTCAGCGAACTATTACGTGCGGCTTGCGCAGCGGCACCGCAACCAGCTCGGCGCAGATGCAACGGTGAGCAACGCAGGTTAATCGGCTGCGTTCAGCGTAGCTCCATGACCTGATCCATGACCAGTCCCTCGGCGCTCGCGTATACCGAAACCCGCAGACGCTCGAACAGCTGCGCCTGCAGTCGAAAGCCGGCCAGCTGATCGCGCAGCTGCCGTGCCATCTCCTGTTCGCCCTGCTGACTGAGACGGTCTGCCGTGACGGCCATTAGGCCGCCAAAGCGTTCGACCAGACGAAAAATACCGTAATCCATAGCGAACAGTGGCGGCGGGGTGGTTAATCCCGCATCGAGCAGCGAACGGGCAAGCGCTTCAGACGCCCCTCCAGCCAGCAGGACCAGCGCTCGATCCTCCATCGCCACCTTCAGCGGCGGGGTCGGCTTGTTCAGTCCAAGGTCCTGCGGCAGATCGACCACGCTGCCGTCATTCGGGACCTCCAGTACGGCGAGGGCGGGATTGAGCATCGCGCCAAGCGCAAAAATGCCGCGCGGGTCGTCCACCGCGGCGAGCAGACCAGCCTGCAGCTTGCTCGGTTGCAGCGTCTGTGGGTCAATCGTCAGATCGTCGACGCGCAGGTTAAAGCCCTTGATACCGGCAGTCATCGGCCCCAATGCTAGGTTCAACTGCGGCATCACCGCTTGCAGCGAGGCCGGATTGACCCATTCACAGGTCGAGCCAGCGGCGATCAGTGCGTCAAGCAAGGCCTCGATGGCATTGCGCAGCTGCGGCAGGTTAAGACCCAGGCCTAGGCTGATCAGGCCATCGTAGGGTCCCCCAAGACCAGGCACTGGGGCCGCCAGTTTCTGCAGGTAACTGGTGACCGCCGGCATGCCCTCCCAGATGGCGCGCGCCGCGAGGCGCTGCTCGCCGGCGGCGGTCACGCCGACCACCATGCGCGGCATACCGGCGACGAGATCCTGCAGCATCTGGATGCAGCCACGGGAAACCGGCAGCGACGCTGCCCCGAGGCCCTGCATCAGCTCCATGTCGCGGCCAGTGCCCCTGCCGAGCATCGTTGCCAGCAGCTCATCCAACTTGAGAAATCCCTCGCCGTAGCCCGTGAAGCCATGGCGTTCGATCAAGGTCTCGATATCACCCGCGGCGGCAAGGCTCTGCTCTGGTGGCCGCTGTCCCAGCAACAGCGGCAGATCTCGGTCGAAATGGGCATCCGGCAGCAATCCGGCGATCAAATGGCTTGCAGTCACCGCGAGCACGGCATCTAACTCGCCGAGATCGAAACGCCGGTAGGCCTGACCGTCCGACAGTGACTTCTGCACCGGCACGCCGGCACGCCGCTCGACTCGATCGAGCATTTCCCTGAGGCGGGCTGCATCCGCGATCTCCACCCGCATCGCCGGCAGTAGGCCGATGCCATAAAGAACCAGACGGGGCACTGGCTCGATGCCGAGTTCCCGCACCGCCGCCGCGGTGTCGTGGCCCTCGAACTCGGCGAACAATGCATCCATGGCATCGAACACCTGGGCTGCCTGCCGAGCCACGGATGCAGCGTCGTCGGTTACGTCCATTTGCTCCCGCAGGGCAACGATCGCGGCTCGCTGCGCTGCGAGCTGTGCCGCATAATGATCTCCGAGACGGCCACGCAGCGCATCCGGCAGCGGCTGACTGGTTACGAAGACGTACGGGGTATCGCTGGGCACATGCTGTAACAGACCCGCCGTCGGGGGCGGCACATCACGGCCACAGCCGGCCAGCAGGCCGAACAGTCCGAGGATCGACAACACGCGTAATGCGCAACGGGACATGATGCACTCCTGAGGAAGAATCAAGCCGGTGAAATTTCCAGGTTAAGCGGTGCGCAGCGCCTCGATCACCGACGCGGTGTCCGGTCGCACGCCGCGCCATAGCCGGAAGGACTCGGCCGCCTGTTCGACCAGCATGCCCAGGCCGTCCAACGCACGCGCCGCGCCGTGCGCGCGGCCCCAGGTCACGAACGGCGTTGGTTCACTGCTGTACAACATGTCATAGGTACAGCCGCCTTCGGCAAGGCAATCGTCCGGGATCTCTGGAACTTTAGCCTCCAGGCCGGCCGCCGTGCCATTGATGATCAAGTCGAAACGCCGCCCTGACAGCTGGTCCAGACCGCAACCGAGTACCGGGCCGGAGCTGGCCATGTCTTTCGCAAGTTCCAATGCCTTGGAAGCGGTGCGGTTGGCAATCACCAGGCGCTGCGGCTGGGCGGCGAGCAGCGGGCCGAGGACCCCATGCACCGCCCCACCGGCGCCCAGCAACAGAATTCGGGCGCCACTGAGGCTAAACAAGTGATTGCAGCCCAGGTCGCGGACCAGGCCGACACCATCGGTATTGTCACCCAACAGGCCGCCGGCCGCGGGCAGCAGTGTATTGACGGCGCCGGCATCGCAGGCCCGCTGACTGAGTGAATCGGCCAGGTGATGCGCACGCACTTTGAACGGTACGGTGACGTTCAGGCCAGCGCCGCCCGCAGCGAAAAACCTCGCTACGTCATCCTCGAATCCTTCCAGGTCACCGAGGATGCGCTCATAGCGGATGTCCTGCCCGGTCTGCCGGGCAAAAGCGGCATGGATCAAGGGCGACTTGGAATGTTCGATCGGGTTTCCGATCACGGCATACAGGTCGGTCATCGGCGGCAGCGTCTACCAGTGGTCAGGAGGCGATCATTGTACCCATGCTACAAGCCTGTCGGACTTGACCGTTTGCGGCGAAAGTCACTGGGAGCGAATCAAATCAGGTTATCGTCTGAGGAGAATAGCCCGGCTATTTGACGAAGAGGATAAGCGGAGCTGATCGCTATCCAGGGATTTGCAGCTAAACAGCGTGAAGTCCACCAGGCTTGCTAGTTCAAGCTTTGCGCCACGCGGCCGAAAGAACTGCCACCGAGCGCCTGTTTTTCCAATGAGAGATATCATGTTGATGAGACACACACAGGGTGTGGCCAACCTCAAGGTCCTGTCATTGCCGGTCCTATTGGCCTTGCTAGGCCCGGCGCTGGGCGCAGATCTGCCCAAGTGCCTTTTCGTCTCCTCCTATCACCAGGGCTACGCATGGTCGGATGGCGTCGAGCGTGGACTGCGGCAAACCCTCGATGGCAAGTGTCGACTTCGGCAGTTCGACATGGATACCAAGCGCAAGAAATCCCCGGCGGTCAAGGAGGCGGCTGCGCTGCAGGCGAAGGCCCTGATCGAATCGTGGCAGCCCGATGTTGTCATCACCGCGGACGACAATGCCGCCAAATACCTGGTCCAACCCCACTACAAAGAACATCCGCTGCCGTTTGTATTCTGCGGCGTGAACTGGACCGCCGAGGAATATGGCTTTCCCTACACGAACGTGACCGGCATGATCGAAGTGGCGCCGGTACAGGCCATGGTAGACGAGGCACGAGCACTGGTGCCGGGCGCGAGTCGCGTTCTGTATATCGGCGCCGACACCGCCACCGAGCGCAAGAACGCCGCGCGACTGCGCAAGGCGGCAGAGAAGCGCGGCCTGGCATTTGAACAACGGCTGGCCCCCAGCCTGGCAACCTGGATTGACGCCTACCGCCAAGGCCAGGCTTTCGACTTCATCATCATTGGCAGCAATGCCGGGATCAGCGACTGGGACGAGCGGCGCGCCATTGCGGCGATCCAGCCGATAACTCAACGGCTGACCGTCACAAGCCATGACTGGATGATGCCCGTAAGCATGCTGGGAATGACCAAGATCCCTGAAGAACAGGGGGAATGGGCGGGCCAGGTAGCCCTGCAGATCCTCGGGGGTGCCGTTCCCAACAGCATTCCGGTGATCGCCAATCGCAAGTGGGACCTGTTTCTCAACCGTTCGCTGATCAGAGCGGCCGGTGTTGAACTGCCTGCCCAGCTTTCGAGCAAGGGAAAAGTCTACAACTGACAAGCCCATCATGGCGGTCGACACCTTCAACCTCGAACGCCACAAGGCAACCGCAACCCTGCTTGGCGTACTGGTGGCTGTGGCTGCCCTCGCACTGGCCGTGCGCAACGATGTCCGCGACGCAGATGCAGAATTTACAGCGCAGAATGGCGCAATAGAGAGGTTGCTGACCCGCCGTCTGGACAACCTCAACGCCTCTCTGCGCTCGTTGAGTGGTATGCACCATGCCATGACCCGCCTGTCGCAGCAGGAGCTGTCGGCCTTCGCCCAGGAAATCGCCGGCAGTCAACCCTACGTGCGTGCGATCGTCCAGCTCCGACTGGTGGACGATGCAGAACGTGGCGTCTACGAAGAACAGTTTCGGGAAAGCGGTTTTCCGACCTTCGGGATCGCCGCCAGCGATGGCAACGGCAACCTGACGCCGAGCCCCCGCAAGCCTCAGTACATGCCATTGAACTTCGTCGAACCCCTGAATCCCGCGCTGGCACGCTATCTCGGTCTGGACTTCTATGCCGATCCAGAGCTCAAGGCGGCGCTGGACCGGGCCGCGCACTCGGGACAGGTGGCAGGCGCCCCATCACCGACGCTGGCAAAACAGAGCTTCCTGTTGATCAAGACCGTATACAAGGGCTTTTTCGTCCCGGACGCGGCCCAGGAGCGTCTCGCCCAGGTAGACGGGGCCTACGCACTCTTAATCGATTCATCGGCCTTTATGGCAGAGATACTCAACGAGTCGCCGATGGTAGGTCTGCGTTTGAGCACCTGGCACGGCCCGGCCGAGACAGTGCTGTTCGAGAAACCGGCCCCTTCACCCAGCGGCCCGGTCGCGCAATGGCTGCCGAAACACGTCGACGATGTCGAGATCCCCCTGGGACCGGTTCGTTTTGGTCTGCTCAGCGAGCGCGAGTTGGATGGCCAGATCTTTCGGCCGATGCGCTGGATCACCCTGATCACTACCTTCGTTGGTCTATATGTCGCCGGAGCCCTGGTAGTGTTTACCCGTCTGCGTGCGGCCGAGGCGGCGAGCGAGGCCGGGGAGCAGTTGTTTCGGGAGAAAGAGCGGGCGCAAGTCACGCTGCAGTCGATCGGTGAGGCCGTGATCACGACCGATCCGACTGGCATCGTCGATTTCACAAATCCGGCAGCCGAGCAATTGACCGGTTGGCGGGCCGCCGACGCCCGTGGGCATCACCTCAACGAGATATTTTCCTTGGTCTCGGAGACCAGCGGCAAACCGCTGCCCGACCCGATCGCGCGCGCATTGCGCGACCACGACGAATCAGAGGCCGCAGCGATCATGATACGCAGCGACGGCGGGACCACAGCAGTGGTCGAGAACGCCGCCGCGATACGCGACAGCGAAGGAAACTTTACCGGCGCCGCGCTGATCGTTCGTGATGTCAGTCGAGAACGCGAGCTGCTGCGCGAGATGGCCTTTCAGGCTGCACACGACCCCCTCACCCGCTTGATCAACCGGCGCCAGTTCGAGCGTGAGGTGGCGGCCGTGGTTGAAGACGCGATGTCTTCGAACACCTGCCATGCGTTGATGTACATCGACCTCGACCAATTCAAGACCATCAACGACAGCTGCGGCCATATCGGCGGCGACCAGCTGCTCAAGCAGGTGGCGAGCCATCTGGGCGACAGCATCCGACGGCTCGATCGACTGGCCCGCCTCGGCGGCGATGAGTTCGGCGTACTGCTCCGCGACTGCTCAATCGACAAGGCGCTCGAGGTGGCCGAGGGTCTGCGCCGCGACGTCAAGGACCTGCGACTACGCTGGGAAGACAAAAGTTTCCGCGTCAGTCTGAGCGTAGGCCTAGTGGCCATCGACGAGCGCAGCGGCAGCCTCGAAGAAGTGTTGCGCGCGGCCGACGCTGCCTGCTATGTCGCCAAGGACCAGGGGCGCAACCGGGTTCACTTCTACCAGCCCGATGACGAAATGCTGGCGCGGCGCAGCAGCGATATGCAGTGGCTGCAGCTGTTGCGCGAGGCCATCGATCGCGAGAGGCTCGTTCTGTACGGGCAGACGATCTCTCCGCTGCATCAAGACAGCCAACATCCGGCAATGTGTGAGCTACTGGTAAGGATGTTGGACGCAGAGGGCCACATAGTACCGCCGATGACCTTTATTCCGGCGGCTGAACGCTTCAGCATGATGTTCGACCTTGACCTATGGGTGATCGGCTCGGCATTCCGCCAATTGTCGGAGCTGTGGGCCAGGCATCCACAAGACCCGCGTATCTTTACCATCAACCTATCGGGTCAGTCACTCGATCATCCGGACCTCGAACACAAGATTCGCCAGCTTGAGCAGCAGTACTCGATCGACCCGTATCGGATCTGTTTCGAGATCACAGAGACCAGTGTGATCGCAAACATGGACAAAGCGCTCGGGCTGATGGATGGCCTGCGACAACGTGGCTTTCTGTTCGCACTGGATGACTTTGGCACCGGTCTGAGTTCATTCGCCTATCTCAAGAAACTGCCGGTGGATTACTTGAAGATCGACGGCGAATTTGTGCGCGACATACTGCAGGACCCGGTCGACAGGGCGATGGTGGATACCATCCAGCGCATCGGCGGCGTTCTGCGAATGACTACGATCGCCGAGGCAATCGAGGATGCGGAGACCTGTCAGTTGCTCACCTCGATGGGTATTGACTATGGTCAGGGCTACTATCTCTCAAGGCCCGGCCCGCTGGCGCTGGAATCGGCAGCATCGAAGGTGGTAACGCTGCGCCCTAATCAATCCAAGCGTTCCGTCTAACGACCCCGCCCGAGCCTGTTCTCAATCATGCATCATTCAGCCACTGCGCAGCGCGCATAGCGAAGTAGGTCAGGATGCCGTCAGCGCCGGCGCGCTTGATGCATAGCAGCGATTCCATCACGACCGCCCTTTCATCGAGCCAGCCGTTTTGCGCGGCTGCCATGTGCATCGCATACTCACCGCTGACCTGATAGGCGAAGGTCGGCACACCGAACTGGTCTTTCACTCGGCGGACGATATCCAGATACGGCATGCCCGGCTTCACCATTACCATGTCGGCGCCCTCCTGCAGATCCAGCGCCACCTCCCTGAGCGCCTCGTCGCTGTTCGCGGGATCCTGCTGATAGGTGTACTTGTTGCCCGCGCCGAGATTGGCCGCTGAACCGACGGCGTCCCGGAAGGGTCCGTAATAGCTACTGGCGTACTTGGCTGAGTAGGCCAGGATGCGGGTATGAATATGCCCTTCTGACTCGAGCGCGTCGCGAATATCACCGATACGCCCATCCATCATGTCGGATGGCGCGACCACGTCGGCCCCCGCATCAGCATGCGACAGCGCCTGTTTGACCAGTACCTCGACGGTCTCATCATTCAGCACGTATCCGGTACCGTCGATCAGTCCGTCCTGCCCATGCGTCGTGAACGGATCCAGCGCGACATCGGTGATCACCCCCAGCTCGGGCAGCGCCTCCTTGACCGCACGTACTGCGCGCTGCGCCAACCCCTCGGGGTTGAAGGCCTCGGCGGCGCCCTCACTCTTGGCACTGGCTGGCGTCACCGGAAACAGAGCCAGGGCCGGAATGCCGAGATCAAGGGCCGCTTTGGCCTCGCCGACCAGTAAATCGATGCTCAGACGTTCGACGCCGGGCATGGAGGCAACCGCCTCGCGCTGCCCCGTGCCCTCCAGGACGAACACCGGATAGATTAAGTCGCCCGGGGTGAGATGCGACTCGCGCATCAGACGGCGAGAGAACGCATCGCGGCGCATGCGCCGCATGCGGGTGAACGGATAGCCGGCGAAGGCCCGGGTGTCGTTGCTCATGTTGCGGTTCCGGTTGCGACTCAGGCCGCTTACTTTAGCACTGGCGCTCAGTCGAAGTCGGGGCCACGCAACAGCCTGCGCACCTCTGCGGCATGCCGACGGCTGACCTCCACCACCTCATCACTGCCACACAGCGCGAGCATCAGTCGTCCCGAGCTATCCTTGCGCAGCGCACGCACGCTCCTCCGGCTGACCAGGGCATTACGGTGCACGCGCATGAACATACCGGGGAGGCGTTCTTCAATCGCGCGCAGGGACTCTTCGCTCAGCGCCATGCCATCCGCATGCCAAACCTCCACGTACTTGCTGTCAGCGCGCAGGAACACGATCTCACTGACCGGGATTCGCAATACTCCACCGCGGTAACTGGCGCTCAGATAGGCAGTCTCCGTGGTCAGTATCGCGGCCTGCTCGCGACTCAGCGCACGCGCCTTGTCGAGCGCCCTCAGCAGACGCTCCGGACGGACCGGCTTCAGCAGATAATCGATGGCATTCGCTTCGAAGGCCGCCAACGCATGTTCGTCAAAAGCGGTGACAAAGATTACCGCGGGCGGATGCGAGCGACCGCTCAAGGACAGCGCGGCCTGGATGCCATCCATGCCGGGCATGCGGATATCCAGCAGCACCAGATCGACAGGCTGTTGGTCACAACAGTTCAGGACCTCTGCGCCATTGGCCACTTGCGCAACCAGCTCGTACTCAGATCCGGCGTCCGCCAGCAGTGCGGCCAGGCGCGCACGGGCTGGTGCTTCGTCGTCGGCGATCAATACCCTCATGACGTCTCCAGCGGAAAATGCACCCGTACCTGATAGCGTCCATCAACCAGGCCCACCACCATGCCGGCTTGGTCACCAAACGCGGCGTCGAGCCGTTCACGGACGTTCTGCTGCGCCATCTGGTGCCCACGGCGCACGGAGACTGACGCACGCTCCGGCAGGGTATTGCGAATGGCGAGACTGACTATGCCATTGCGCGATCGCCCGCTGATCGTGACTTCGCCGCCGCCGGTGGCCGGTTCGACACCGTGATACACAGCGTTCTCCAGCAACGGCTGCAGCAGCAAGCCTGGTAGGCGCGCCTCTCCGGGCAGGCCGTCGATGTCCCAGCTTACGCGCAGACGTTCTCCGAGGCGCTGCCTCTCGATCCGCAGATAACCACGGGCCAGTTCAATCTCGCTCTGCAGATTCGACAGGCGCCCGGCATCCGACAAGGTCGCACGAAACAGGTCCGACAAGTCCTGCACGACCTGCTCAGCCAGATCCGCATCGACTCGGGTGAGGCTTGCAATGGTGTTCATACTGTTGAAGAGAAAATGAGGCCGAATACGCGCCTGAAGCGCCTGCAGGCGGGCCTGCGACTCGGCCAGCTCGCGCTGGCGCTCGCGATGCTGTTCATACAGGTAGCGCAACAATACGGCGCCGACGATACCGGCGATCGCTAGATGGTGCCACAGGACCGGCGGCGTCGGTGATGCCGCGGACAGGCCAAGCAGCTGCGCCGCGAAGAACACGATTGCGGTTACCATCAGGATCAACGCTAAGGCGACGCTGCCGGCGGCGGCGTGCGACAGTCGGCCAAGCGGTATGCGCAATGTGCAATACAGCGCCGCAACGCTCAAGGTCACCCATTGGATGTACAAAGACCGTTGGCTGAGCTCGTTCCAAAACTGGTCAGGGCCGGGAAAGGCCCCGAGGGTAAGCACAATCGCCAACAGCTCGGCGCTGACCACTACTGCAAACACCATGCGGATTGCACAAAAGTTTGGCAGAAAGGCGCGCGGCTGGCGGTCAGTCATGGCCGCCAGTATAAGAATAGAATAATCGCGCGCCTCGCTGGATCCGGTGCTTAGCGAATATAATCATGTCTCACGTCTACCGGGTGCCTGTTCGATGTCCGAGAAAAAGCTCTGGGCCGGTCGCTTCACCGAACCGACCGACGACTTCGTCGAGGCATTCACCGCCTCGGTTGAGTTCGACCAACGCCTCGCGCCGTATGACGTGCAGGGCTCGATTGCGCACGCCAAGATGCTCGCTCGCCAGGGGATAATCAGCCAGCGGGAGCGTGACAGCATCATTCAGGGCCTGGAAAAGATCCTGGCACGCATCGACGCCGGCGAGTTCCGATGGTCGGTTGCGCTCGAAGACGTCCATATGAACATCGAAGCGGCGCTTACCAAAGATATCGGCATCGCCGGCAAAAAACTTCATACCGGACGCTCGCGCAATGACCAGGTGGCAACCGACGTGCGCCTTTGGTTGCGCGCCGAGCTGGTCGAGATCGGCACAGCGATTCGCCGCCTGCAGCTTGCCCTGCTAGATCTTGCAGAACGCGAGGCCGATACGATTCTGCCAGGTTTCACCCACCTTCAGACCGCGCAGCCCATCACCTTCGGTCATCACATGCTGGCGTGGTTCGAGATGCTCGAGCGTGATGATGAACGTATGCGCGATTGTGCCGGCCGGGTCAATGTCATGCCACTCGGCGCGGCGGCGCTCGCCGGCACTACCTACCCCGTCGACCGTCACTACACGGCTGAGCTGCTGGCTTTCGACCGACCGGCGGAGAATTCGCTCGATGCCGTATCCGACCGTGACTTCGCTATCGAGTTTGCGGCCGCAGCGAGCATACTAATGATGCATCTATCGCGCATGAGTGAAGAGCTGATTCTCTGGTCATCCGCTCAATTTCAGTTCATCACCCTTGCGGACAGCTTCTGTACTGGCTCGTCGATCATGCCGCAGAAGAAGAATCCGGATGTACCCGAACTCATCCGCGGCAAGTCCGGCCGTATCTTCGGGCACCTGATCGCCCTGCTGACCTTGATGAAGTCACAGCCGCTGGCCTACAACAAGGACAACCAGGAAGACAAAGAACCGCTGTTCGATACGGCTGACAATCTCAGGGGGTCTCTCAAGGTATTCGCGGACATGCTGCTGACCCTGCAATGTAACCGAGAGGCCATGCGCCAGGCGGCACTGAAAGGCTTTGCCACGGCGACCGATCTGGCCGACTACCTGGTAAGCAAGGGCCTGCCTTTCCGCGATGCGCACGAGGTGGTGGGTAAGGCCGTGGTGTATTGCGTGGAGCGAGACTGCGATCTTTCCGATCTGTCGTTGGATAAACTGGCCGGGTTTTCCAATGTGATCGAGGATGACGTCTTCGAATGTCTGACGCTGGAGGGCTCGGTCGCAGCCCGCAATCACATCGGCGGGACCGCACCGTCTCAAGTGCGGGCCGCGGTAATGCGTGCGCGTGCTCGACTCGCCTGACCAAGAGATACTCAAGCTGTCAAGATTTCGTCTTAGCCTGCCGCTACCCTGAGCATGACCGATTTCGGCCGGACATCTGGCTGGACTCGCACACCGACTAGGGGCCGCGCGTGCGCACGAATTTCGAGCCATTCTTGCCATCGCTGCATATCAGGGTGCTGCTGTCCAGCACAGCGGCCGCCTTGAGCCAAACAGCCGAGGTCGAGGGTATCACCCGGCCCGCGGCGGCATAGTGTGACGGCATGAACTTTCTCGGATCCCGCGCGGGCAGCACCGCGATTCTGGTCGCCAGCCTGATCTTGAGTATTTATCTCGCCGCGCTGATTGGCCTCGGCAATGTCGGCCAGGTGCACTTGCGCGAGGCCGTCGCTGCGCAGGCACAGCGCAGCATCGAAGAACAGGCCTCGGCAGTAGCAAATTTTCTCGATGCCGCACGCGAGTCTCTGGTCGAGTTAGCCGGCAGCGAATCGGCCAAGGCGGTTTTTATCGTTGACGACCCCAAAGCACTCGGACTCCAGGCGCAAGATGCCAACCTTGCGGCGCACTTGCTGGCGCTGGAGCAGGCGGTGACATACCAAGGGATGGATGAGCGACCGGTGTTCGATCGGATTGCGTGCATCGCAGACAACGGAAATCTTCTGCATGCGGTCGGCGAAGCTTCATATTCAGCCGCCGACCAGACCTATTCGGTGCACAGTGTTCCGCGGCTCGACCCGCTTGTTGTGGCGCGGGGCACCCGCGGCACCGTGCTGACCATCACCGTGCCTGTGATCATCAAAGGCCAGCCGGGCGGTTATCTTTCTGGCCACATCGATGTGAGAGGTCTGCTGCATAAGCTCTCGGGCCTCCCGGCCTGGGCCTCGAAGCATGGCCATGCGGCATTGCTTGGCCCGGGCGATGAGCTGGTCGTCGGCAGCGATTCGCATGACTGGAACAACTGGCGCAAAGTCGCCACCGATCGCGGTCACCCACTGCAACTGGCCCATGTCGGAGATACCGGACTGCGCATCGTCCGTATCGATACCGGCGATGATCCACGCAGCTTCATCGCCTCACCGCTGTTTCTGGTGGCCCTGGCTTTGGTAGCGCTACCGCTGCTGGGCGGCGTGACCTTCCTACTCGCTCTCAATAACCGCTATCAGGCACTGCGGACGCGATTCGACGCCCTTGCCCAGCAGCATGGCCTATTGCATCAGCAGAACGAGCGTCTGCAGCGGGAGATCGACAAACGCGTCGAATCGGAACAAAAGTTGGCCCATCAGGCGAATTATGACCAGCTCACCGGGCTGCCGAACCGCAGTCTGGCGATGGACCGGCTTTCCCAGGCCATCAAATGGGCCAAGCGGGATGGCGGCAGCGTGATTGCGCTGTTCGTCGACCTGGACCGATTCAAACACGTGAACGATTCTCTGGGTCACGCAGCCGGCGACGAACTGCTGCGCGACGCCGCGCAGCGCCTGCAATCTCGGATGCGCGAGAGTGACACCGTCTCCCGGCTGGGCGGTGATGAATTCCTTGTGATCTGCCCCGAGACACCCGGCAGCCCCGATTGGGAGCAGTGCGCCGAACAGCTGCTGCAGGCCATGTCGGAACCCTTCTATGTCCGTGAACACGAGTTCTTCGTCGGTGCGAGCATCGGCGTAGCAACCTATCCGCAGGGCGGCAAAGATCCGAAAATGCTGGTCAAGAACGCGGACATCGCGATGTATGCAGCAAAAGAACTGGGCCGCAATCGTTGCTGCAATTACGACCCCTCGATGGATGCCGCCGCAATCGAGGGCATGCGAATCGAGCGAAACCTTCGCCTAGCCCTGAGAAAACAGGAATTCAGGCTCGCCTTCCAGCCAATCGTGGACCTGAGCTCCGGCAGGACCGTGGCCGTCGAGGCTCTGCTCCGCTGGAAGAACGCAGAACTGGGCGAGGTGCCTGCAGACAAGTTCATTCCGATCGCCGAAGAGTGTGGTCTGATCCACGACATCGGCGAGTGGGTGCTCATCGAGGCCTGCCGGGTAGTGAGTGAACTGCAGCCGGATCACGACTTTCGCGTTGCCATCAATCTTTCGTCGCGCCAGTTCAGTCACCCGAGCCATCTGCTTGACTGTGTGCTGCTGGCGCTGCGCAGATCCGGTCTGATGCCGAATCAGCTCGAACTCGAGATCACCGAGACCATCCTGATCGACGACCGCGCAGAGATCGCCGATTTGATCAATCAGCTCGATCGCATCGGCGTGCGGCTGTCGCTGGATGACTTCGGCACCGGCTACTCGGCATTGAACTATCTGCAACGCTTTCCGTTCGACGCATTGAAGATCGATCGCAGCTTCACCAAACAGGTACCCGATAGCG
>JAHEJD010000001.1:72449-118627 GCA_024639005.1 Chromatiaceae bacterium
GGCGTGCGGCTGTCGCTGGATGACTTCGGCACCGGCTACTCGGCATTGAACTATCTGCAACGCTTTCCGTTCGACGCATTGAAGATCGATCGCAGCTTCACCAAACAGGTACCCGATAGCGCTGCCAACGCCTCTCTGATCCGGGCAATCATCGCCATGGCGCATGCGCTCGGGCTGGAGGTCATCGCCGAGGGCATCGAGCGGCGCGAACAGGCGGGTTTTCTACTCGTCTATCACTGCGAGCTCGGCCAGGGTCACCTGTACAGCCAACCCATGTCGGCCGAGCAGCTGCGCCTACACATGATCGACCCGCAGGCGATCTCAGCCTGACGGCCACGCCCGCAGGCGCTTGGCCTGCAGCGGCAAAAGTGTTGTGATGGCAGGCCTGCACAACGAGCCGAACCCAGGGACATGTCGAGAGACCATCTGGACGATCTTAATGCCAAGCTGCTCGCGTTCGCCCAGGAGCGCGACTGGGAACAGTTCCACTCACCGAAGAATTTGAGCATGGCCCTGGCTGGGGAAGCCGGTGAACTGCTCGAGCACTTCCAATGGCTGAGCGAACAACAGAGCGAAGACCTGGACGCTGCCAAAAAAGACCAGGTGGCCCTCGAAATGGCCGACATCCTGATCTATCTCATCCGCCTGGCGCAGCGTCTGGACATCGATGTCGTCGATGCCGCCTACCGTAAGGTGGCAATCAACCAGTCGCGCTATCCTGCCGCACGCGTGCGCGGTGATGCCCGCCGGGCCGAAGAGCATGGTAATTGACCCGCGCCGGAGACGGTCTTAGCCCGCTTATCTCACCGTTTTCCGTCGCGAGCGGTTCGAGACGCCGCTGTGGCGGGGCGCACGCAGCGGAGGGCGGCGAAGGCGTAGCCGACACTACGTCGAGCCGGCCGCAACGAGTACGCACCGTCACAGCGAGGGTATCGGGCCGCGCAGTAGGTAATCGGTGAGATCAGCGGGTTAGCGCTGCGGACCTCGCAGCAGGCGCGTTGCGCGGCGCGACAGTCCGCGCAGGCGATGCCTCCAGGCGCTGTTACGTGGGCCGAAAGGTGCAATCGCGTGGACCACTCCTAGCTGGCCACCGACCAGAAGCGCTTCGGGAACCTGTTGGCGGATCGCCTGTGCGACGCGCCCGACCAGCCCCGGCTCAGCGGAGACACTGACCCACAAAATGTTGATGGCATAGTTGACATCAGCGAACGCAACCTGGTCGCCGTAGGATTCACAGACTTCACGGATCGATGCCGTCACGCGTTGGCGCCCCTGCGGTGGCCGCGTGCCGAGCCCGGGAATGAGCATCATGAAATCGGCAAAACTGCGCCCGTCGTCCGCGCGCGTGGGCACCAGGCGCCACAAGGGCTCGGCCGGGCCCAGACGAGGCCCGGATCGTACCGCTCGCGCGGCTGCTGGATCGTCTTTCATGATTTCCAATCCTAGCAGCCTATGCGAGTTAACACCGCTTGGCTGCAGATCCCTCGACAGGGGGTCAAATCCGGCAGGCTGTTAGCCGCTGATTTGACCCATTTCAGTGCATTCCCAACTAAAGATCGCGTGTGGTCGGCCGAACTAAAGGTTACCTGGAAGCAAACGACTGCGCGGCGGCACTTCGGGGAGCCAATTGACGTGAGCGATATCCAATCCATAGACCAGCAACTAGTGCAAGATGCCGAGTTCGGGCTTCTGCTGCTTGACCAGGACGACCGTATCGTCTGGCTGAACCGCGCCATGGCAGAGATTCTGTCCGCATCGCCGGAGACCTTGCTCGGCAGGCGCCGCGTGCAGCTGGGGGAGGACGCTCAGCAGATGCTGTCGACAGCGCCCAAGCTATTCCAGGACAGCGAACATCAGCGCTGGGTGACACGTGCAATGCAGCGCGCCGCCTCAGGCGAGCGCCTGCTGATCGTTCAGGACGTCACCGCATCCGAGCAGCTGGCCGAGGAGAATGCCCGTCTGCGTCAGCAGGTCGCCGACCTGCAGGTGACCGATGAACTCACTGGAATGTCGAACAAGCGTGCCATCAGCCAGGCCCTGGATCTGCACGTGTCACGCAGCCGCCGCTACCAGAATCCTCTGAGCACGGTACTGGTGCACGTTGACACCAACGACCTGAACAGCGTGCAGCCGCTATCGAGCGACCCGATAATTCTCGCCGTCTCGCGTTTTCTGCGCGACCGTCTGCGCTGGGTCGATCAGATCGCACGCTGGGAGGATAAGCTTTTCCTGCTGGTATTGCCGGAGACGGCCGAGCTCGACGCGCGCGGGCTGTTGGAAAAGATTCGTGCTGAGCAGGATGCCCTGGAGCTGCCAGGGCCGTACGGGGATTTGCGGCCACGCCTTTTGTTCGGCCTCGGCTGTTGGCACAAGGGCGACGATATGCGCACGCTGCTGCGGCGCACCCTGGACGACCTGCGGGAAAATAGCGACGCCTGAAAGCCACTGCCCAGCCTGCCTATCTCACCGGGTTTCGTTGCGAGGGCACCGGGATGCCGTTGTGACGGGGTGCACGCAGTGAAAGACGGTGCCGGCGTAGCCGACACTGCGTCAAACCGGCTGTAACGAGTACGCCTCGTCACAGCGAGCATAGCGGTGTCCGCAGTAGGAAGTTGGTGAGATATGCAGGCTAAGCCATGAGCGAAACGGCGATCGACGCTGACGGTGGTTTGGGCCGCAAGCAGCTCAAACAGATCGTCGGCCGGTTCCTTTCTCTCGGCGATCAGCGTTTGCTGCGCATCCGCGCCACTCTGACCCATGAGCAACGCAGCTTCTTCGATCTGCTGCCATTGCTGTGGCATGTCAACCATCCGATGCTGCCCGGATTCGTCTCCACGGACACACCCGCCGGGGTGATCGGCTATCGCCCGGACCGTGAACAGCTGCTGCTCGCGCGGCGCTATGCCCGCGGCCTCAAGGACGACAGGCGGCAACAGCGCGATTATCAGATTCTCGGTCTCTACCTGATGGGCAGCATGGGCAGCCTGGGGCAGACCGCCGGGAGTGATCTCGATTTCTGGCTATGCCACCGCGGCGACATCCAGACCGCCGGGCGCGATGCTCTAGGCATAAAGGCGCGCCTGCTCGAAGGACGTGCTGCCGAGGTCGGTCTGCACGCGCATTTCTTCCTTATGCACGCGGAGTCGTTTCGGGATGGTGCCGTGGAGCAGCTGTCGAAGGAGAGCAGCGGTCACACGCAGCACACCCTGTTGCTCGAGGAATTCTATCGCACAGGAATATTGCTGGCGGGCAACCCACTGCTGTGGTGGGCGGTGCCGCCCGAGCAGGAAGACGACTACAGTCGCTATACGCGGCAGTTAGTTACCAAGCGTTTCGTCCACCCTGATCAATGGCTCGATTTCGGCGGCCTGCAGGGCCTGCCGGCCGAGGAGTTCTTCGGTGTGGCCCACTGGCAGTTGTTCAAGGGGATCGACGCCCCCTACAAATCGCTGCTGAAACTGATGCTGCTCGAGGCCTACGCGGCAGAGTATCCGCGGGTCGACTGGTTGTGTCTGCGAACCAAGCGCGCGGTCTATCAGGGTGGAGAACTCGATGCAGACTTCGTCGACCCCTACCTGCTGATCCTGGAACGCATTACCGAATACCTTGGTGCGCGCAACGAACCCGAACGCCTGCAGCTCGCGAGGCGCGCCTTCTATTTCAAGACCGGTCAATCTGTGCAGAGCCTGGGCGGCCGTGGCGACTGGCGCCACCGGCAGATGCGCAGGCAGTGTACAAAATGGGGATGGCGTGACGCCGAAATTGCCCGGCTGGACACCCGCCCGGTGTGGAAGCTCGAACGCGTCGCCAAGGAGCGCAACGCGCTTGTATCGGAGCTGTCACGCAGCTATCGTCTGCTGACAGACTTCGCCCGCGAACAGGGTGCGATGGCGCCCTCGGACACCCGCGAACTCGCCCTGCTCGGCCGCAAACTGTATGCCGCCCTGGACAAACGGCCAGGCAAAATCGATCGGGTCAATCCAGGGATCTCGCGAGACCTCTCCGAGCGCACCCTCTGGATTCGGCGCGTCAATGACAAACCGGTGCGCTGGCAGCTCTTCGTTCAGCCGCCCGATTCGATGCTGCAGACGCCGCTGAAGTCCTGTATCAGCCTGGTCGAGATCCTGACCTGGTTGCACCTCAACGGCATATGCGACCGCAGCACGCAAATGCACTATCTGCCCAAACAGCCCGGCTATGGTGAGCCAGAGCCGGACAAAATCCTCAGGACCCTGCGCAAACGCCTGCGCCGCGGCATCGCGACAGATGGCAGTCTCGAGGCCTATGCTGAAATGGCCTACGGAAGGCATTCGCTCTGGTTCGTCAATGTCGACCAGAATCCGCTCGCCGCGCTCGCCGACGCCGGCTACCAGTTGATCAGCGCACGGGTCGATGCACTCAGTTTCGGGGCCGCGCATGAGTGCCTGGTCGCCAATATAGAGCATCTGTATACGACCAGCTGGGGAGAGGTACGCATCGAACGTCATCCCGAGGGCGGCGAGGGGCTGTTGAACTGTCTGTGCCGCTATCTGGATCTGTTTTCGCCACACCAGCGATCTCCCGGTCCGATTTATGCCTACAGCTTTTCGTCAACACGCGGTAGTGCAATCGCGAATCGGGTGCTGCGGCTGGCACAATCGGTCAGCGACACTTTTCACCGACTGGGTTGCAACGCCCGCTATCTGCTGCGCATCGCGGATCACTTTTTTCAGATTCATCGGCCAGGAGACCACTATGTCTGGGCACCGATCGGTGAACTCGACGATCTCGAGAATCACCTGGCCGAGTCGACGGCGAACTTTGTGCCGACCCGGATCGATCGTATGAGCATGCAAGGCTCGCCGCTACCCACATTGATGGTGCGCAATGAGCCGGGTGTGATCCAGATCTTTTACCAGGTACGCGAACGCGGCGTCGAACTGTATGTGTTCGATGAAAACGGCGCGGTGTTCGTGCAGTGGGTAGCTGGCGCCGATGAATTCCACCTACTGATCCAACAGCAACGATTCTTGGATTCTTTCGCCAGCCGGCGCGTTCTCAACACGCTGGACGACGCGATGGCACCCCCACCTGAGTTCGCGCGAATTGCTCCCCAGGGGACGCATGATTGGCAAGTCGCGATGATCAAGGTGCCGCGTACACGCATTACCGATCACACCGAGCTGACGCTGACGGTGAGCCCCGATGCCCGCCTCCAGGAGGGCTTCCGCCTGCAGCTCGGAAATCACGAGTTTGATTCCCTGCTACTCGGCGATGACCTCTATTCGGAGGTGGCCGCGCATCTGCGCCGACTGCGCCGTAGCGCCGAAGACTATCCTGTCTACCTGACCGGTGTGCTCAGCAGCGAGGGCGACAGCGGCGGGCCCTGTTCCTTGATCGATCTATTGCGCCTGAAACAACAGGTCGAGCAACGCCTCGCCGAGGCCATGCGCTGAAGGAGCCCCTGGCACCCGTCGTCTTCGGGCGGCCAAGGGTCACGCTGGGCCGCCGAGCGGCACAGGTTTATACTCTGATGCTTTGACTCGCGCGGAGACCCGCATGACTCGCTGCCTCATTGCACTTTGCGGTGTGCTCGCGCTGCTGTCGATCCTCGGCTGTGGCAACAAGGGACCTCTCTATCTGCCGCGTGGTGATGCGGGGACCGAAGCAGCGCAGACGCACGCTGAAAACTAGCCTGCATGGATCACTTTCACTACCAAGACGGCGAGCTGTACGCAGAAGACATTCCGTTGCGGGTCATTGCAGAACGCTACGGCACGCCATGCTATGTCTACTCGCGGGCCACCCTTGAGCGCCACTGGCGTGCCTTTGATAAGGCCTTCGATCAGCATCCACACCTGATCTGTTTTGCGGTCAAGGCAAACTCAAATCTTGGGGTAATCAACGCGCTGGCCCGCCTCGGCTCCGGTTTCGATATCGTCTCCGTGGGGGAGCTGGAACGTGTACTGGCGGCCGGCGGAGATCCGGCCAAGATCGTGTTTTCCGGCGTCGGCAAACGCGCCGCAGAGATGCGTCGCGCACTGGCGGTCGGAATTCGCTGCTTCAATGTCGAATCGGCCGCCGAACTCGATCGCCTGAATGACGTGGCGGGCGACCTGGGTCAGGTCGCACCTGTCGCACTGCGCGTGAATCCCGACGTCGATGCAGAGACCCATCCCTACATCTCCACCGGTCTCAAGGAGAACAAGTTTGGCATCGCCGTGGATGATGCGGCGGCGTTATATCGACGGGCACAAGATGCGCCCAATCTCGCGGTATCCGGCGTCGACTGCCACATCGGCTCGCAGCTTACCCGGCTGGCGCCCTTCCTGGACGCACTGGAGCGCGTGCTGGCGCTGGTCGCGCGGCTGGCCGATGACGGCATCAAGATAGACCATCTCGATCTCGGTGGTGGCCTGGGCGTCCGATATGACGACGAGAACCCACCGGAACCGGCCGCCTACGCGAGCGCCATGCTCCACCGCCTGCGCGATGTGCCCTATGAGATCCTTATCGAGCCGGGGCGGGCAATCGCCGCCAACGCCGGGATTCTGCTGACTCGCGTGGAGTACCTCAAACACGGCGAGGCCAAAGATTTTGCGGTCATCGATGCGGCGATGAACGACCTCATCCGGCCAGCGCTCTATCAGTCCTGGCAGGCGATCGTCAGTGTCGACGAGCATCCCAGCGGGGCCGCCGGCACCTACGATATCGTCGGGCCGATCTGTGAAACCGGCGATTTTCTGGGTAAACAGCGCCGCCTGACGCTCGCGCAAGACTGCCTGCTGGCCATCCGCTCGTCTGGCGCCTATGGATTCACCATGTCATCGAACTACAACAGCCGTCCGCGCGCCGCCGAGGTAATGGTCGACGGTGACCGGCTTCATCTGGTTCGCCGCCGCGAGACCCTGAGCGAACTGTTCGCCGGCGAGTCTGTCCTCCCGGACTGAGATCCTTATGCAGCGCATCCCGGAACCCGAAGAACTCATGGATGATGCGGCCCAGGCCCAAGCCTATGCCGAGGCCGATTTTTCCGAGGCCAACCAGTTGTTCGTCGAGCTACTCGAGCGCCTGACAAAGGCCGGCGCCCAGGCTCTTAGCCTCCAGGGTCGCCTGCTGGATCTCGGCTGCGGGCCCGCAGATATTCCGCTGATGCTCGTCCGCCGGCACCCACAGCTGACCGTCGATGCCGTGGATGGGGCACCGGCGATGCTCGACCTCGCGCGGCAAAAACTCGCTGCGCATCCCGACGACGAGCCGCGCATTAGGTTGATGTGCGAGCATCTGCCGTGCCCAGGATTAGCGGCGCACGGGTATGACCTGATCGCCTCCAACAGTCTGTTGCATCATCTCGCTGACCCGGGCGTCTTGTGGCAGACGGTGGCAAGCTGCGCCCGACCAGGCGCCGAAATCCTGGTCATGGACCTGGCGCGCCCAGACTCCGCGACTGCCGTCGATACACTGGTCGAGCGCTACGCCGATGGTGCACCGCCTGTGCTGCGCCGTGACTTTCGTAACTCCCTGTTCGCGTCCTATACCCCGACCGAAGTCGAGGACCAATTGCAGCGGGCCGGACTCAATCAGCTGGCGGTCACACAGGTAAGCGACCGTCACCTAGCTATCGCCGGCAAAATGCCCTTTTGACCCTGCTTCGCCGGATTGGCATGGCCTGCTATGCTGCGCGGCATGATGCTCGAATTTACCAAGATGCACGGACTGGGCAACGATTTTGTCGTGTTCGACGCAATCAGCCAAAAGGTCGTGCTCGACGAGACGCAGGTGCGCGCCATCGCTGATCGGCGCTTCGGTATCGGCTGCGATCAGATTCTGTTGGTTGAAGCGCCGCGCCATCCGGATACCGAGTTTCACTACCGGATCTTCAATGCCGATGGTAGTGAAGTCGAGCAGTGCGGGAATGGCGCTCGCTGTTTTGCGCACTATGTCTTTAACAAGGGATTGACGCGCAGTCGTGAGATTCCCGTCGGTACCGCGGCCGGCAACATACGCCTGATGATCGAGGATGACGGCCAAGTGCGGGTTAACATGGGTTCGCCGCATCTGCGGCCTGATGAGATCCCTTTCGAGGCCGCAACACAGGCGGTGATCTATCCGCTTGAGGTCGATGGCGAGATCCTCGAGATCGGCGCGCTGTCGATGGGTAATCCACATGCGGTCCTGCTTGTCGAAGATACGGCCCAAAGTGCTGTGGATAGGCTCGGCCCGCTGATTCAGCGGCATAGCCGATTTCCGCGACACGCGAATGTTGGCTTTATGACGATCCGGGAGCGCAATGCCATCGACCTCCGCGTCTACGAACGCGGCGCCGGTGAGACCCTCGCCTGTGGCACCGGCGCCTGCGCGGCGGTCGTTCACGGGCATCTACGTGGGCTACTCGACGAACGGGTCGAGGTGCATCTGCGAGGGGGAACGCTTGTGGTAAGCTGGCTTGGGGATCAAGCGCCAGTCTGGATGACCGGTCCGGCGCAGCGAGTGTTCGACGGACGCGTCGACCTGCAAGGCCTGGTCGCGTCGCAAAGAGTCAGTGCCGAGTGACACAGTGCTCGCACACACAGGAGGACGGCTTCGCATGAGTCTGAAGCACGACGACGTAGACCAGACGGTCGAGGATCGTGAACAACAGATCGCCAGTTATCTCGTCGCACATCCCGATTATTTTCAGCGTCATCCCGACGCGCTGGCGGCCATCGATATTCCCCATCCCACGGGTGATGCGGTGTCGCTGATCGAAAGACAGGTACGGACCCTGCGCGATCAGGCAAGCAATTACCGCCGCCAGCTCGAGAATCTGGTTAGCGTGGCGCGGGAGAACGACGCATTGGCGAAACGCCTGCATCGACTCACCCTGGCGCTGATCGAGACCCATTCCTTTGACGAGGTGCTCAACACGCTGCAGGACGAGTTGCGAGAACAGTTCAAGGCCGACGCAGTGGAGATGAAACTGTTTGCCTCGGAGCAACTCGAGGCACACGGACACGAGGCTGGCCCGGCGCTGTTTCGTGATTTTCTCAAGCGCGCGCGCCCGAACTGCGGGCAGCTGGACAAGGCCAAACTGGAGTACTTGTTTGGACCACAGGCAGGCGAGACCGGGTCCGCAGCACTGATTCCTCTGACCGCGCCACCGCTGGCCGGTGTGCTTGCGATTGGCAGTCGTGACCCGCAGCGCTTTCACGAAGGCAAGAGCGTCGACTTCCTGCAGCGACTGGCCGAGGTGGTCAGCGCGAAACTGCAGTCGGCATCCAGCCCTGGGATCTAGCCCCCGTTTGTCACCGGCCGGCGATCAACACGCGCCCCTGCTGCGCGCGTTTCTCGACCACCTGCATTACGAACGCCGGCTTTCACCTCGTACACTCGCGGGCTATCGACACGACATCGAAGACCTCTTGGCCTGGCTGCACGATCACGGCGACCTGGACCCGCTGACCGTTGACAGCCAGCAAATACGCGCCTACGCCGCTGACCGCCATCGCGGCGGACTGACGCCAAAGAGTCTGCAGCGTCACCTCTCGGCCGTTCGCGCCTGGTACCGCTATCTACTTAGGGAGGGTCGGGTGCTGAATAACCCGGCCGACGGGATACGCGCACCCAAGGTGGCGCGCCGTCTGCCGCACACGCTGGATGCGGATCAGCTCGGACACTTGATGGCGCTGCCCGGGGACACGACACTCGACCGGCGCGATCGCGCAATCATGGAGCTTTTCTATTCCTCGGGCCTGCGCCTGGCGGAGCTGGTGGCCTTGGATGTCGCCGATATGCACAGCAGTGACGGTCTGCTGCAGGTCACCGGCAAGGGCAGCAAGACCCGCCGGCTACCGGTCGGGCGCCTCGCGCGCCAGGCCGTCCAGCGCTGGCTGGAGGCACGTCCACGGGTGGCGCGGGCCGACGAGCCTGCATTGTTCGTCAGTCGGCGCGGCGGCCGTCTGAGCGCCCGCGCGATAGAGGCCCGCCTGCGCCAACGCGCCATCGAACAGGGAATGCCGCAGCATGTGCATCCACACATGCTGCGGCATTCCTTCGCCAGCCATCTGCTGGAATCCTCCGGGGACCTGCGTGCCGTCCAGGAGCTGCTCGGGCATGCCGACATCAGCACGACCCAGGTCTACACCCATCTCGACTTCCAGCACCTTGCGCAGGTCTACGACCAGGCCCACCCGCGGGCCAAGCGCCGCAAGTGAATGACACCTGCGGTCCGCACCCCTCAGCCCGCTTATCTCACCAACTTCCTACTGCGGACGCCGTTATGCTCGCTGTGTCGGGGCGTACTCGTTACAGCCGGCTTGACGTAGTGTCAGCTACGCCGGCACCACCTTTCACTGCGTGCGCCCCGTCGCAGCGGCATCTCGCCGCCCTCGCAACGAAACCCGGCGAGATAAGCGGGCTAGCCGCGGGGCGGCGGTGCCGCCTTCCTGCGCGAGCACGCAATCCGTTACACTTCCCGGTCCTTTCTGCCTTCAGGGCGTGCCGTGGACAAGATTCGAGGAACAACCATCCTGTCGGTCAGACGTGCGGGGAAGGTCGTGATTGGCGGCGACGGCCAGGTGTCGCTGGGAAACACGGTAATGAAAGGCAATGCGCGCAAGGTGCGTCACCTTTACAAAGGGCAGGTGCTCGCCGGGTTTGCTGGTGCGACCGCCGATGCCTTCACACTGTTCGAACGCTTCGAGGGAAAGCTGGAGAAACACTCCGGCCACCTGACGCGGGCTGCGGTCGAGCTGGCCAAGGACTGGCGCACCGACCGCATGCTGCGCCGCCTCGAGGCGTTGCTGCTGGTCGCCGACAGACAGGCCTCGCTGATCCTCACCGGCACCGGCGACGTGGTCGAGCCGGAAGACAGCCTGATGGCGATCGGATCCGGCGGCTCTTTTGCCCAGGCGGCCGCACGCGCGATGCTGGACACCACCGAGCTGACGGCGCGTGAGATCGTCGAGCGTGGGCTGAAGATCGCCGCTGACATCTGCGTCTATACCAACCACAACCTTGTCATCGAAGAGCTGGACAGCGATGCCTGAATTTACTCCCGAAGCCATCGTACGCGAGCTTGACAAGCACATCATCGGCCAGCAGGCAGCAAAACGTGCGGTGGCCATTGCGCTGCGCAACCGCTGGCGGCGCACCCAGGTCGAAGAGGAGCTGCGCAATGAGATCACGCCGAAGAACATCCTGATGATCGGGCCGACTGGGGTCGGCAAGACCGAAATCGCTCGCCGACTGGCCAAGCTCGCGAATGCGCCATTCATCAAGGTGGAGGCGACCAAGTTCACCGAGGTCGGCTATGTCGGACGGGAAGTCGACTCCATCATCCGCGACCTCGCCGATTCCGCCGTCAAGATGGTCCGCGTGCAAGAGATGGAGAAGGTTCAGGACGTGGCCGCTGAGGCGGCCGAAGAGCGTATCCTCGACGCACTGCTGCCGCCTGCGCGCACCACCAGCTGGGACGAGGAGGCGGTACCGGTGCGCACCGACGGCGGCGGCACGCGGGAAAAGTTCCGCACCAAGCTGCGCAGCGGCGAACTCGATGACAAAGAGATCGAGATCGAGACCAGCGGTACCAGTCTAGGCGTGGAGATCATGGCGCCGCCGGGGATGGAAGAGATGACCAGCCAGCTACAAGGGCTGTTTCAGAACCTCGGCGGACAACGCACGAAACGCCGCAAGCTGCGGATCAAAGACGCCATCGCGCAGATTCGCGACGAAGAGGCAGCCAAGCGGGTCGACGAGGAAGACCTGAAACTGCGCGCGCTCGAGATGGTCGAGCAGCATGGCATCGTATTCCTCGACGAACTCGACAAAGTGGCCAGCCGCAGCGAGCACCAGGGCGCCGATGTCTCGCGCGAGGGAGTGCAGCGCGACCTGCTGCCTCTCGTCGAAGGCTGCACCATTTCGACCAAGCACGGCATGGTGAAGACCGATCACATACTTTTTATCGCGTCCGGCGCCTTCCATCTCAGCCGACCGTCCGATCTAATCCCGGAACTGCAGGGCCGTCTCCCGATCCGCGTGGAGCTGGACGCGCTGTCGACCGCCGACTTCATCCGCATCCTCACCGAGCCAGACGCCTCATTGACCGAGCAGTATCAAGCCTTGCTGCGCACCGAAGGCGTAGACATCCAGTTTACCCAAGACGGTATCCAACGCGTCGCCGAGATCGCCTGGCAGGTCAACGAGAAGACCGAGAATATTGGTGCGCGGCGCCTGCACACTGTGATGGAGCGCCTGCTGGAGGAGGTGTCCTTCATGGCCCCGACTTATGCCGGACAAACCATCACCGTGGATGCCGAGTATGTCAAACGCAGCCTCGCCGATCTGGCCGACGACGAGGACCTCACAAGATACATCCTTTAAATCGGCTGGATCCTGGTGACGGACTGGGTGCCACGTGTGGGCTTGACATGCGTCAAGCAATAAGTCGCCGACAGTTGCCGCCAGGGTCGACCGTGGTCACTCTTGAATCCACGACCACCAAAATCGGGTGCCCGAATGTCTCCCAGACAGGTCACGGTCGACGGCAACGAGGCCGCTGCGCGCATCGCCCACCTGACCAATGAGGTGATCGCGATCTATCCGATCACCCCGGCGTCGCCGATGGGTGAGTGGGCAGATGACTGGTCGGCTACCGGGGTGAAGAACCTCTGGGATACGGTCCCTCAGGTAATCGAGATGCAGAGTGAAGGCGGTGCTGCAGGCGCGATCCACGGCGCCCTGCAGACCGGTGCACTCGCGACCAGCTTCACCGCGTCGCAGGGTCTGCTGCTGATGATCCCCAATATGTATAAAATCGCTGGCGAGCTGACGTCAACGGTGCTGCATGTAGCGGCCCGCTCGCTGGCCGTGCAGGCATTGTCGATATTCGGCGACCATTCCGATGTGATGGCCTGCCGGGCCACCGGTTATGCGATGTTGTGTTCGGCCAGCGTGCAGGAGGTGCAGGATTTCGCGCTGATTGCGCAGGCCGCGACGCTCGTTGGCCGGATACCCTTCCTGCACTTCTTTGACGGATTTCGCACCTCGCATGAGATCGACAAGATCTATCAAGTCGACCACGATACCGCACGCGCGATGCTCGATGAGGATCTGGTGGTCGCCCATCGCCGGCGTGCACTAACCCCCGATAGACCGGTGCTGCGCGGGAGTTCGCAGAACCCGGACGTCTACTTTCAGGGACGTGAGTCGACGAATCGCTACTATGCCGAATTGCCCGATCTTATTGCGCAGGTGATGGCCAGATTCGGCAGACTGAGCGGTAGACACTACGGCCTGTTCGAATATGTCGGCGCACCCGACGCCGAGCGCGTCGTCATGTTGATGGGCTCCGGGATTGGCGCCGCCGAAGAGACGGTGGATACCTTGGTGACGCGCGGCGAGCAGGTGGGACTGATCAAGGTCCGTCTATTCCGGCCGTTTTCACCGCGCCATCTGCTCGCCGCGCTGCCCGAGAGCGTCAAATCCATTGCCGTGCTGGACCGTACCAAGGAACCGGGCGCCGACGGTGAGCCACTGTACAAAGATGTCGTCACCGCGCTGGCGCAGGCCTTCGCCGCCGGCGAGCGCACGCCGATGCCGCAGATTATCGGCGGTCGCTTCGGTCTGTCGTCCAAAGAGTTCACGCCTGGCATGGTCGCCCGCGTTCTCGCCGAGTTGACGCAAGAGCGGCCGAAGAACCCCTTCACTATTGGCATTCACGACGATGTGAACTATCTCAGCCTGGACTGGGACGCCAAGTTCCGCCCAGACGCCGCGCACGCGGTAACCCGCTGCATCTTCTATGGCCTGGGCTCGGACGGCACCGTGTCGGCGAACAAGAACGCCATCAGGATCATCGGTGAAGCTACCGATCAGCAGGTGCAGGGCTATTTCCAATACGACTCGAAGAAGGCCGGCGCGATCACCGTTTCCCACCTGCGATACGGCATGCAGGCTATACGCTCGACCTACCTTATCGGTGATGGCGAGGCCGACTTTGTCGCCTGTCACCAACCCAACTTCCTTGCCCGCCAAGACGTGCTGGGCAAGGCGACACCCGAGGGCACTTTTCTGCTCAACAGCCCAGTCGCCCCGGATGCGGTCTGGGACAGCCTGCCGCGCCACGTGCAACAGCAGATAGTCGATAAGCGGCTGACAATGCATGTGATCGACGCCTACGACATTGCCGGGCGCAACAACCTGGGGCGACGCATCAACACCATCATGCAAGTCTGTTTCTTTGCGATCACTGGCGTGCTCGACATCGGGGAGGCGATCGCCAGGATCAAGGCGATGGTGGAGAAGACCTATGGCCGCAAGGGGCGGCGCCTGCTCGAGCGGAACTTCGCCGCCATCGATGCGGCACTCGCTGGCCTGCACGCCGTCGCCGTGCCCGCACAGGTCAGCAGCCAGATCGAGATGCCGCCGGTAGTCGCCGCCAATGCACCGGCCTTCGTGCGCGATGTCACGGCAAAGCTGATTGCGGGGCGGGGCGACAGTCTGCCGGTCAGTGCAATCAGCGCCGATGGGACCTGGCCGCTGGGGACTGCTGCGTACGAAAAACGCCAGCTGGCGCTGGAGATCCCACGCTGGGAGATGGACCTGTGCACCCACTGCGGCAAGTGCCCGCTGGTCTGCCCGCATGCGGCAATCCGCGCCAAGGCCTTCGACGCGGAATTGGCCGCAGGCGCACCAGCGGGCTTTCTGCATACTCAGATCAAGGGCGGCAAGGATTTCCCGCCGGGCACGCATATCAGCTATCAGGTCGCGCCGGATGACTGCACGGGCTGCGGTCTATGCGTCGAGATCTGCCCTATCCGTGACAGACAGAACCCGCAGCGCAAGGCACTGAACATGGTGCCTATCGCGGCACACCGCGAGGTCGAACAGGCCAACTGGGACTTCTTTCTGGGCCTGCCCGAGTTCGACCGAACCACGCTCAAGGAGACCACACTCAAGGGCGCAATGATCATGCAGCCGCTGTTCGAGTTCTCGGGCGCCTGCGTCGGCTGCGGGGAGACGCCCTACATCAAGCTCGCTACCCAGTTGTTCGGCGACCGCATGCTGATCGCAAACGCGACCGGCTGCTCGTCGATCTACGGTGGCAATCTGCCGACTACACCCTACACCACGAATCCGGATGGCCGCGGTCCGGCCTGGAATAACTCGCTGTTCGAGGACAACGCCGAGTTCGGCATGGGCATGCGCGTGGCGGTCGACACGCAGGCCGAGCATGCGCGTGAGCTGCTGCGCAAACTGGCCGGTGAAGTCGACGAGGCTCTGGTTGAGGCAACCCTTAGCGCCGAACAACAGAGCGAGGCCGAGATCGTCGAACAGCGTGACCGCGTCGAGTCACTCAAGGCCAAACTGGCCACGAGCTCGCACCCGGCGGCGCGCACCCTGGAAGGCATCGCCGATTACCTGGTCAAGAAGAGCGTTTGGCTGATCGGTGGCGACGGCTGGGCCTATGATATCGGCTACGGTGGCGTCGATCATGTGCTGGCCTCGGGGCGCGATGTGAACATCCTGGTACTGGATACCGAGGTGTACTCCAATACCGGTGGCCAGACATCGAAGGCCACCCCGCTCGGCGCCGTGGCCAAGTTTTCGGCCGGCGGCAAGCCGGTTGTGAAGAAAGATCTGGCGATGATGGCCATGGCATACGGGAATGTGTATGTCGCACAGGTCGCTTATGGCGCCAAGGACGTGCAGGTACTGCGCGCATTCCTCGACGCCGAGAGCTATCCCGGTCCATCATTGATCATCGCCTACTCTCCCTGTATAGCACACGGTATCGACCTGTCCGACAATCTGCGCCAGCAGGGCCTGGCGGTAAATGCCGGACACTGGGGACTGTTCCGTTACGACCCGCGCAAGACCGCCTCGGGCGACAATCCGCTGCACCTGGACTCCCCGGAACCGAACATTCCGTATCGTGACTTCGCCCTCAGCGAGACGCGCTTTGCAATGTTGGAGCGGACCCGCCCGCAGGTCGCAGAGCACTTCATGAAAGCGGCACAGCGACAGATCAAGAACAGGTTTCACTTCTATGAGCAGCTGGCTCACCTCGCCGTGGGTAACAACAAAGACGAATGAGGTTCGGGCACGAAACTGGTGCGGCACCGGTGCACGATGGCCCCGGATCGTGTTACAAGAAGATGGGGTACCAGGCGTCAATATGCCAATATCCTCGGAGGACTCACTAGATGAACCTGACCACAAATTGGCTCGGTCTCGAGCTCCAGAACCCATTGGTGCCGTCCGCTTCGCCATTGTCCCGCAGCCTTGATTCCGCCAAGGCGCTGGAGGATGCCGGTGCCGGCGCCATCGTAATGTACTCTCTGTTCGAGGAAGCGGTGCGCGCCGAAGAGGAAGGCATGTCGCGTTTTATGCACGAGCAGGAGACCGGGAGTGCTGAGGCAGAGAGTTTTCTGCCCAGCCATCAGGACTTTCCCGGTGAACTCGATCGCTATCTGGAGCAGATCGCATCGTTGAAGGCGACCCTAGACATCCCGATCGTCGCCAGCCTCAATGGGGTCACCGCAAGCGGCTGGATGACACATGCGAAGGAGATCGCGGATGCGGGTGCAGATGCGCTGGAGCTCAACGCCTACTACGTCGCCGCCGATATCTGGGAGGAAGGCCACTATGTGGAGCAGCGCTACATCACGCTGCTCAATGAACTGCAGCAACAGGTTTCCATTCCAATCAATATGAAGCTTTCGCCGTTCTTCAGTTCGATCGGCAATATGGTCAAGAAGCTCGAGATGGCCGGTGCCTCGGGCGTCTCGTTGTTCAATCGCTTCTATCAGCCGGATATCGATATCGGCGGCATGCGACTACAGCATGTCTTGACGCCCACTCACTCGGCTGACGCCCTGCTGACCATGCGCTGGATAGCGATGCTGCATGGACGAGTGGAGTGTTCACTGGGCGCGACCGGCGGTGTACACGCCGCAGAAGATGCCATCAAGGTCCTGTTGGCCGGCAGCGACGTGGTGCATCTCTGTTATGCGCTGCTTAACAACGGTCCGGAAGAGATCGGCCGGATAAAAAAAGGCATCGGCGAGTGGATGGAGCAACACGGCTTCGAACAGCTGAGCGATTTTCGTGGAAGCCTGAGCCAGGTCAACGTACAGGATCCCGCGGAGTATGAGCGCCTCAACTATATCCGGGTGCTCGGCAGCTACGACAGCCCGGGCGGCGTATGGCGCTGACGCTCACCCATGGTCAGGTCAGCGGGCTCTTGCGCAAACCGACAGCGTTTACGACCTTGTCCATGCCGACCACCAGCACCCAAAAGACCTCCACGAAGGTGATCACGCCGAGCAGCAGCGCCAGCATGATGGCCGGCGATATGGCCATTGCGATCATGGCGTGGACATCCAGAAGGTGAATCGTTGCGCCCGCGATTAGCGCGTATAGAACCGAGAGTTCAACCAGCGATTGATTCCATCCGGATTCGGCAAAGGTTTTCGGTTTGTGCATGTCTCGTTCTCATAACGGGGTTGGTGTTGGAGACTGTAGTGCCATGTCGCAGGACGGTGAATGGAACTGATTCGCATTTTCGACAGCGCTGGTGACCGGCAACACGCGTCAATGCGCAGCAGTACGCACTTGTGCAGGAGATTGATTCTGTCCTCGACTTCTGACCCGGATTCGATGGCATAGGTACCGCCGTGCAGCCTGTGGTTCGCCCCTATTTTCCCGCCACTGTCGCAGTCGTGTTCGTCGTATATTTCGCCGTGCTGGCGATCGACCCCAGATCACGCGAGGTGTGGATCGCAGAGATAATTCCGATCGTCCTGGTGTTCACCGGTTTGGTGATTTCCTATCGCCATTTCCGCTTTAGCAACCTTGCTTATGGATTCATGGCTGTGTGGATGTTCTGGCACACGCTTGGCGCGCACTTTACCTTTGCCCACGTTCCCTTCGACTGGCTAAACGCCCTGGTCGGCGGCACTCGCAACCACTTCGATCGCATCAGTCATTTCACCGTCGGTTTCTATGCTTTCCCGACCACGGAGTGGCTGTTGCGACGCGGTCACTGCCGGCTGATACCAGCGACGGTGTTCGGCCTGTTACTGGTGATGAGCATCGCGGCGGCCTATGAGATTGTCGAATGGTGGTTCGCCGTGTTGGCCGACGCCGATGCCGGTCTGGAGTTTCTTGGCTCCCAGGGCGACGTCTGGGATGCACAGAAGGACATGCTGGCGGACACGCTTGGCGCAGTCTTTGCGCTGACGGTATATCTCTTGATTAGACCGGATCGCGACCCGGCGCTCACCGGCAGGACGGCACAAACAGACCACCGTCAGCCTTAGACGATGTGACAGCCCCCAATGCTGTCACATCGAACATTGAAAAGGCATTCCGGAGAACGAGATTCGCGCTGGTCGTCGGCCCTTCGCGGAGATCGGTCCAGTAAGCCTGCACATACTTCAGTCACCGCCGTTTCGGCCGACCTAACTTACTGATAAACAACCGTTGGCCTGGAACGGACTGCCCGGAGTAGCGTGGCATGGAAATCTCATTACATCGGTTCAACGCCGACAGCGGCTGGGATAGCACGCCGAACGGAGGCCTGGACTCAGACCAGACCCTGTTGATCGTCTTTGCAACGTCGCAGCCGACGCCAACGGTAGCGCATCAGCTGGCCGAGCTGCGGCAGACCTTCCCAAGCGCAACCCTCATCGGGTGCTCTTCCTCCGGCGAGATCTATGGCGAGGATCTGCACGATGACGGTATCGTGCTGGCAGCCATGCGTTTCGCCCACACACGCATCAGGCTGGCCCATACGAGGGTCGACTCCGCCCAGGAATCCGCCGCAGCCGGCAGGGCCATGGCCGAACAACTCCGAGCCGATGACCTGACCGCGGTATTCACGCTGACCGACGGCCTGCTGCTCAACGGCTCGGCCTATGTGGAGGCCCTCGGCGAGGCGCTGCCTGAAGATGTCGTGGTGACCGGTGGACTGGCCGGGGACGCCGACCGGTTTGAGCGGACATGGATTCTGTATGACGGCGAAATCGCCACCGGCGAGGTTGCGGCCGTTGGCCTGTATGGTGACGCACTACGTGTCGCCCATGGCTCGCGCGGCGGCTGGGACCTACTGGGGCGCGAGCGAGAGGTAACGCGCTCACAGGATAACGTGCTCTATTCGCTGGACGGCCAACCGGCGCTGCAGGTGTACAAGAAATATCTCGGCGAACGCGCCTCGGGCCTACCGGCCACCGGTCTGTTGTTCCCACTCGCGATTCGCAACCTGGAAGACATGGATGGCGTCACTGTTCGGAGCATTGTCGGGGTGGACGAAGAGAGACAATCCATTACCTTTGCCGGGGATGTCCCGGAGGGGCGTATGGTCAAACTGATGCGCGCCAATTTCGACCGCCTCGTAGACGGCGCAGCGAGTGCCGCAGAGCGAATTCAACTCGCAGATTATCCTGGCGGTCCTGCGCTGTGTGTCGCCATCAGTTGCGTGGGGCGACGCCTGGTGCTGGGGCCACGTGTCGAAGAAGAAATCGAGGCGGTAAAGGAAAGCCTGCCCGTCGAGGTGGGTCAGATCGGTTATTACTCGTACGGAGAGATCTCGCCGCTCGCCAGCGGGCGCTGCGATCTGCACAACCAGACCATGACGCTGACGATGATCTGGGAGACTGCGTGATGCATCGCCTGTTGGCGCGTCAGGTCAGAAAGCTGGGTATGAAAGCGCACACCCCGCCGGACGCAAGTCAATGGGCAGTCCTGTTGGACAAGATCTCAGACGCCTATCAGCAGGCAGACAACGATCGCTACACCCTCGAGCGTTCGCTGCAGATCTCCTCGGACGAAATGCAGGAGCTGTTTCAGCGCCAGAAGGCAACCACCGAAGGGCGTCTGCAGGCGCTGGTGAACGCGTTGCCCGATCTTGTTTTCATGTTGGACGAGGACGGCCGCCACGTCGAGGTCATCGGCGGTGACGAAAAGAAGCTCTTTCGCCCGATCGCCGAGATCAAGGGGCATCTGCTGTCGGAACTCCTGCCGGCCAACACAGCCGCATTCTTTCGGCAGGCCATACGTCGATCGCTTCAAAACAGTTGCCTCGAGCTCCTCGAATACACGCTGACGGTGCCCGTGGGAAGGCGCACATTCGAGGGCCGCATCATGCCCACCGGCCTCAAGGTGGGCGGCCGTCAGACGGTGGTGTTCGTCGCGCGCGACATCACCGAACTGGCACGTTCCCGCGACGAACTCGAACATATCGCGACGCATGACGCGCTGACCGGCCTGCCGAATCGCACCCTGCTCGACGAACGCCTCAGACAGGCGGTCGCCCGCGCTCGTCGTCGACGCAACTATGGTGCGCTGTTGGTCCTGGACCTCGACCGCTTCAAACAGATCAACGACAGTCTGGGCCATCAGATCGGTGACGAGCTCTTACAGGAAGTGGCCGAGCGGCTCCGTCGGGCGTGCCGCCAGGAGGATACGATCGTCCGTTTTGGCGGTGATGAATTCGTCATTATCCTCGAGGATCTGCAAGTAGAATCCGCTGCCGCTGGTGCTGCGCAGCACATCCTTGATGCCTTCGGCGAACCCTTCCGCCTGGCCGGGTTCGAACTCGAGGTCACGGCGAGTGCCGGCATCTGCATGTTCCCTGAGAACACGCCCAGGGACGACGAACTGTTGCGACATGCGGACAACGCCATGTATGCGGCAAAGGATGCCGGACGCAACCGCTACGCCTTCTACACCGAAGAGCTGGGCGGGAATGCCCTTGCCTTTCTGGCCCTGGAGTCCCGTCTGCGCAAGGCCATCGACGACGCAGAGCTGCGTCTGTTCTACCAGCCGCAGTTCAGATTGCGCGACGGAGCGCTGGTCGGCGTTGAGGCCCTGGTGCGATGGCCGGGTGCGCAACCTGAACATCGCAGCCCCGCGGTCTTCATCCCCGTGGCTGAGATGTCGGGCCTGATCGAACCGCTGGGTCTCTGGGTGCTCGAGGAGGCCTGCGGCCAAATCGTTCGATGGCAACAAGCCGGCTTTGACTTCGGGCAGGTCGCAATCAATCTGTCCTGCCGTCAGCTAAACAATCCACTGCTGGCCGAACGCGTCAAACACATCCTCGCTCGCCATCGGGTCGACGGCAGCCTGCTGGAGTTTGAGATAACCGAGAGCATGGTGGTTAAAGAAGGGGGCATCGCACACGCCAATCTTGAGGCATTCAATGGCATGGGCATCCGCCTGGCGATCGACGATTTCGGTACCGGGCATTCGTCGCTGGTGAATCTAAAGCGCTTCCCCTTGCGTCGCCTGAAGATCGACCGCTCATTCATCGATGGACTGGGCGAGGACTCAAACGACGAGGCGATAACGTCCGCGAGCATCGCGCTGGCCAAGCAGTTGAAGCTGGAGGTAGTGGCAGAGGGTGTAGAAACCGAAACCCAGGCCGCGTTCCTGCGACGCCATGACTGCGAGGTCGTACAGGGCTTTCTATACGCCAAACCCATGCCTGCTGCAGAGATCGATTGGCGCTTTGCGCCAAATGCGACGCTGGGGCGGGGTTCCGCCTAGCTAGGCGGCCAGCGCCTGATAGCCATGCAGCACCAGGGTATCGACGGCCAGCATGAACAGCGTGAAACCGCCGTTCCAGCGCAGGAAACCGCGCGGATCGATGCCGTAGCGCCCGTACATTGCCAGGTGCATGCCGGAAAGCGGCGAACTCGATACGCCCGCGGCCCAGGCCATCAGGTAGGTGATGCCCATTAGGTTGGGATCAGGGGCCAGCGGGGCCAGCAGACCGTGCGCCGTAGCGATGCTGATCACCGGATGCACCCCCGCGGCCGACAGTCCAACCATCAAAGTCAACAACAGACTGGCCTCGGTGGCGCCGAACTCGATGATATCCAGCGTAAAGCCGCTGCTGCGCACTGCACTGGAGATACCCGCCGCGAGCACGCCGGCGGCCAGGAACAGCACCAATTCTCCGGACATCCGCGGCAGCCCGGTGCGGATATGGTCGATCATCCGTGTCCACCCCGCTGCACCGTACCGCAGGCTCAACACCCCCAGCGTCATCGCCAGGGCCAGTGAGCTGATCAGTGAGAGGATGGGTACTGTCGGCAGGATTACGTGCGCGCTCAGCACCAGAATCGCGAGCAGGGCGGGAATCCACAGGGCGGCGAAATGCATCGGATAACCGACGAACGTCGGCGCATCTGGCCAACGCGACAGCTGCCAGGCGCTGACCGCCAGGCCCACTGCGGCCAGCGGCAGGCCGATGCTGGACAGCGTCAGCAGCTGCGCGCCGGGGGCATTGGTCAACGAAATGCCCATCGCAGCAAAGAACGGTGACCAGTGTGCCGCCAGCGCAAAACCGCGCGACAACACGCTGGCCTGCAGCGGGGTCAGGGGCGCGTTGCGGGACTGACGGTCGCCCAAGATCATTACCGCCGAGAGGTTGATCACCGAACCGAACAGGTGCACTCCGAGCAGCGTCCGCCACAGCGCCGCGCGACCGCGCGGATCGGCCTCGTCGGCCTGGGTCTCGGGAAGGGCGATCAACCGCAGAAAAGTGACGCCGGCCAGCATCGCCAGCATCGCCTGGTTGGTCGCCAGGGCCTTTCCCCACTCAGGCGCCTGGCCCTGGGACCATGCATATCCGAGGCCGACCGCGCCGACCAGCAGCATGAGCAGCGTCTGCACACGCTGCAGCCCGGTCACCTGCGCAAACAACAGCAGCCCGGCGATCCAGAACGCCGCCCCCGGCGCCGCCGGCGGCAGCCCACTGTCCAGGCCATGCATCACCGACAGCACAATGGCGACAAGCAGCAACCAGCCGGCCAGCTCGGTGCGGCCCTGTGCGAGACGCCGCGTCGATTCCATCCATCAAGCATACCCGTTGACCGCGCCTTAGGTGGAATGGCACTTGGCCGTGAGGAATGTGGGGCGCTCCGGGGGTTCGGGCCGAGGGCGTCTGCAGCAAGGATGCTGCAGTCGAGTCTCCAGGGACGGATTCACGGCGCCCATCGGAGCGAATCCGCCGGGGCGCAAGCCCTTGACTGAGTGCCATTGGGCTTATCCCGCGTAATCGCCGACAATTTTTGGGCGAACAGCGTACCCCGGGGACGTTAAACTCATCGTGGATGAGAGGGCAGGCATCCCCTGGATTGTGCAGGCCGAGGACTGTGCCGGTCTCTCCCCGTCACCGTTGAAACAGATCCGCCTGCCGAGGTCAGCAGCATGAACATTCCCACACCCACTGAACTGAACCTGCATCGTATGTCGCGCGTGCTCGAGGTCAGCTTCGCGGACGGTGCCAATTTCAAGCTGCCGGCCGAATACCTTCGGGTTTATTCACCCTCTGCCGAGGTTGCCGGTCACGGCCCCGGCCAGCGCAAGGTACCGTTGGGCAAAGAGGGCGTGAATATCGATCGCATTGAGCCGGTCGGTAATTATGCCGTGGTTCTGCACTTCGACGACGATCACAACACGGGGATCTACTCCTGGGAAACGCTGTACAATCTCGGCAAGCATTACGATGACCTTTGGGCGCAGTACCTCGAGGAGCTGAAGGAAAAAGGCTATACGCGGAAAGAGCCCGCCGCCTGATCTCTCGCCTGGGTCCACGAAGACGCAGGACCTGCAGCAATGGCAGACAAAGACGACAGCACGCATTTCGGTTACCGCGCGGTCGGAGCGGACGAAAAGGCCGGCCTTGTGCGCGGCGTATTCGACTCAGTCGCCAGCCGCTACGATCTGATGAACGACCTGATGTCGTTCGGGGCCCATCGCCTCTGGAAACGCTTTGCGATAGAGCTGACCGGGGTGCGCGCCGGCCAGCGGATCCTGGACCTCGCCTCCGGCACGGGTGATCTAGCCGACCGCATGGCCGACCTGGTCGGCCCCGAGGGCTGGGTGTTGATGACCGACATCAATGCGGCGATGCTGGCCGTCGGTCGAGATCGCATGATCGATCGGGGTCACGTGGGCAATCTTTGCTACGCCCAGGTGGATGCCGAGGCGCTGCCGTTCCCCGAAGACAGCTTCGATCTAGTCACCGTCGCGTTCGGCCTGCGCAACGTCACGCACAAGGGCAAGGCCTTACGCGCGATGTACCAGGTGCTCAAACCCGGTGGCAGGGCGCTGATCCTGGAGTTTTCCAAGCCGGTGAACAGGCCTCTTGAAAGACTCTACGATCTGTATTCCTTCAGCATACTGCCCCGCATGGGTAGTTTGGTGGCCAAGGACGCCGACAGTTATCGCTACCTGGCCGAGTCGATCCGCATGCACCCGGATCAGGAGACCCTGAAAGGCATGCTGGAAGAGGTCGGTTTCGAGCGCTGCGACGTGCATAACCTGACCGGTGGCATCGTCGCAGTGCACCGCGGTTTCAAACTTTAGCTCGGAATGACGATCCGCGACCTTGCGCTGGAGGGCCTGGAGCAGGTACTCAACCGGGTAATCGGCCTCGATCCTGATGCCGGCGAGCGCCTGGCCGCGCTGCATGGACGAAGTATCCGCATCGACCTGCGCGGCACCGGGATTCAGTGGATCTTTGTCCCTGCCCATGACGGCCGCCTGCGCGTCCTCGGGAGTCTGGAGGACGAGCCGGACTGCACCTTAGCCGGCAGCCCGCTCGATCTGCTGCGCGCCAGCGCCAAAGACGCGGGGGCGAAGCAGCTGTTTGCCGGCCGCGTGCAGATCGAGGGCGACACCGGCCTGGCGCAGCGCTTCAGCGAGCTCTTGGCCGATCTCGATATCGACTGGGAGGAGCAGCTGTCTCACCTCACCGGTGATATCGCCGCACATGAGATCGGGCGCGGCATACGCGCCGCATCGCGGGAAGGCGCGCGTATGCGCCGTAGCAGCGAGCAGATCCTGTCGGAATACCTGACTGAAGAGGCGCGCCTGCTGCCGCACCGCTTTGAGGTCGAGGATTTCATCGCCGATGTCGATATCCTGCGCGATGACGCCGAGCGACTGGCCGCGCGTATCGCCCTGCTGGAAAAACGACGCCACGGCGGCCGGGCGTGATCCCGGTAGGTGAAAGCCTGCGGGTCGCCCATATCGCCTGGGTGCTGATGCGCCACGGCCTGGACGATATCGTCCTCGAGGCGCACCTGTTTCGACCCATTCGATTCTTTCGCTTCCTATCGCCGTTCTATTGGGGCCCGAAACCGCCTCGCGCCGTCCGTATCCGGCGCGCACTCGAGGATCTCGGCCCGATCTATGTGAAATTCGGTCAGATCGTCTCCACGCGGCGCGACCTGCTGCCCGATGACATCGCACTGGAACTGAACAAGCTGCGCGACCAGGTGCCGCCATTCCCTGGCGAACAGGCCCGCGCAATCATCGAAAAGGCACTCGGCCGGCCCGTCGGGGATCTGTTTGCCGCGTTCGACAGCCAGCCACTGGCCTCAGCGTCGATCGCCCAGGTACACGCCGCCACACTGCACAATGGGCGCAAGGTCGTGATCAAGGTAGTGCGCCCAGGGATCGAAAAGACGATCCAGCGCGACATTGATCTATTGTTCACCATCGCGCGTCTGGCCCGCAAATATTCGCGCCAGGCCAGGCGCCTGCGCCCTGTCGAGGTGGTCGAGGAATACGACAAGACGATCCACGACGAACTCGACCTGATGCGCGAAGCCGCCAACGCCGCCTTGCTGCGACGCAACTTTGCCGACGGCAAGCTGCTGTATGTCCCCGAGACCTACTGGGACTACACGCGCGAAAACGTGATGGTGCAGGAGCGCATCTACGGCATTCCCGTCGACCATGTCGATGAACTCAGGGCCGCCGGGGTCGATATGCGGACGCTCGGCGAGCGTGGCGTGGAGATCTTTTTCACCCAGGTATTCCGCGACAACTTCTTTCACGCAGACATGCATCCGGGGAATATCTTCGTCCGCGCCGACGGCACCTACATCGGAGTGGATTTCGGCATCATGGGCACCCTGACCGCGGCCGATCAACGCTACCTCGCCGAAAACCTGCTGGCCTTTTTCCATCGTGACTATCGCAGGGTGGCCGAGTTGCATGTCGAGTCGGGCTGGGTGCCGCGCGATACCCGCGTGGAAGACTTCGAGGCCGCGATCCGCACGGTATCGGAACCGATCTGGGAAAAACCGATCAGCGAGATCTCGTTTGGGCATTTTTTGCTGCGCCTGTTTCAGGTCGCACGGCGCTTCAATATGGAGATACAGCCGCAGCTGGTGCTGCTGCAGAAGACACTGCTGAATATTGAGGGCCTGGGACGCACCTTGTATCCGGAGCTCGACCTGTGGACTACCGCAAAACCGTTCATGGAGCGCTGGATGTCCGAGCAGGTCGGCCCAAAGGCCTTCCTGCGGCGCGTGAGCGCATCCTTTCCGCAGCTGTCCGAGGACCTGCCTGAGGTCCCGTTGCTGATGCACCGCCTGCTGCGCCAAGCGGTCGACGGAGGCCTCAAGGTGGAGTCGCAGTCCGCACAGCTGGAAGAGGTCCGGCATGCCATCCGCGGCAGCAGCCGATTGACCCGATTGGGCATTGCGGGCGGCACGCTGATACTCGCCGGTGTACTGGCTATCGGTATACTCGACCCCGCACTGCTGGGCTTCTCACCGCTGTGGCCCGGCATCGGTGCCAGCGGCCTTGGGCTGTTGCTACTGGCCTGGTCACTGCTGGGCTGATCGAGCTCCGGGCGGACGGGGGGCGGGCGAGGTTTAGAACTCCAGACGCAACAGCGTGTTCGGCCTTGGCTGCCTCAGGTTGGTTTGCCGGGTGGAATACTTATCATAGTCGCGTGCCTGCAGCTCCTCGTACGCCGAGTCGTAACCGAAGCGGATGCGGCTTTGCTCCTGCGGCTTCGGCGCGCGCCATTCGCTCTCGAACATCGGCGGCGCCCGCCAGCCCTCCGCCTGTTCGTAGATCTCGTCGGACAGCAGCTCGCCATAGGTCGGCGAGATCTCCAGCCGCGGATCGTCCTGGGCGATCACCATGGCCGACGCCAGCAGGGCCGCACTCAGCAGGACAGGGCCGTTGGCCCTGCCGCCGCCCGGAAAAAAGGGCGCAACGATCATTGCGGCGCCACTCGGTCACGCCACTTGAGGCTGCTGAACCAGTGCTTCTGCGTCGCCGCCAGCCACTTGTCGGCGGCGCGTGCGGTAATCCAGGCATTGAGAAAATTGAGCAGCTCCTGGTCGCCCTTCTTTACACCCATGCCCGCCACGGAGACCAGCAGCGGCTTGCTCAGCGGGGTGTCGACCTTGTCCGGATGCTGCAACGAGAGAAAGGTCGTCTCGACCAAACCGCCGACATAGGCGTGTGCCTTGCCGTCCAGCACTGCCCGCTCCGCCTCCGCACCGGTCGCGAGTATGCGCAGATCGGCGGCGTCGAACACCAGCTTGGCGACGTCCGAGCCGAGCGTCTTGGCCGCGGCCGCGACAATGATCTGCGGCCGGTTGAGTTCGCGCAGGTCCTTGATGCCCTCGGTCATCCTGGTATTGGTCGCCAGGCCGACGCCCGACTCGGCATAGGGCAGCGTGAAGTTCAGCTGCAGCGCCCGCTGAGGCGTGATCGCCATGCCGGCGATGATGACGTCGATGTCGCCGCGATTGAGCGCGGGGATGATGTCCGTCCAGGCATACACCTTGAACTCTGGGTCAACCCCCATCTCCCCGGCCAGTTTTTTTGAGACGTCGATCTCGAAACCGATCAGCTCACCGGCCTTGTCTCGCATCGCCCAGGGCGCAAAGAGCGAGACGCCCACCCGGATCTTGCCGCGGTCGAGGATATCGTTGAGGACGTCCGCGTGGACGCACAGGGGCAGGACCAGAACCAGTACCAGGGAGATCCGCGCGATCGCGTTGCCGAAAACCTTCATGAGCCATTTACACCATCGGTAAGCCGTTTGAACTGGCCGCAAAGTATACATGGGGGGGGCGGAAGCTGATTCCGCGGATTTCTTGGTATCGTCGACGCCTCGGGGCACATAGTGCTTCGGTCATTGCCCGTCCTTGCGCGGGGCTCATCAGCCAAGAGACAATGCGAGTGTCGTTGTCGGCCCCGTTTTCCACGCCCCGCAGGTGCCCACCTGTATTGCGTGCTCCTGCGAGGTCTTTTCGTCCATGCCTTTGCCCTCGTGACCCGGGATGCCGATGATCTGCAGCTGCGACATCCGTTCATTCAGCCGCCGCGGCCTTGCCGGAAAAAGACTGCTCCGTCGCCGGGCTCACAACATATCTCTCAACAAGTGCAGATAGATCTCGCGGATCTGATCGGGCGGCTGGCCCGCACGCTTGCGACAACCCTGCTGGCGGCCAGTCTGGTGTGCACCGGAACCTTGGTGCACGCGGCCGGGGCCGCGGAGGTGTCAAAGTCGCCGCTATTGTCCAGCGCATTAAACCTCCAGCGGGCGGACATCGAGCGCGCACACAACCTCAGCGACGAGCAGAAAAAAAAGGCGCTGGCCAAGGTCGACGAGGCGCAGGCATTACTTGAGCAGGCTGAGGGGTTCGAGCGCCGTAAGGAGGCGCTGCTTACGCTGATTCGCCAGGGACCCGAGACGCTGGCCAAGGTGGCAGGGCAGGATGCAAGCAACGAGCTGAAGCTCGACCTCAAGGCAATCGAACCCTGGACGAACGCTCAGCTAGAGGTCGTATTGGGCGAGCGCCAGCGCCAGCTGGAGGACATGCAGAAAACGCTGGTCGAAAAGGACGAGGCGCTGGACGCCTATCTCGCACAGACCCGGAGCGGCGGTGGCGAAATCGCCGAACTCGAACTGCGGCTCAAAGAGGTACAAGGGCCTTCGGCAACAGATGGCCCTGAGGGTGGAAACCCGCTAGCTGCTGCCGAAAAGGCCTGGCGCGACGCACGCGCGCGGCTGCTACAGGCGCGCATCGATCTTCTGCGACTGCAGCAGGGCAATCTGAGCCTGCTGACCGATCTGGCGCGCGCCGATCTGGACAGCACCGCCTCGCAGGTCGAGGTCTTCCAGGCGCATGTATCGGCCTTTCGCGATTACTTGTTGCAACGCCGCCAGGCGGCTGCCGAGGCCGTCAAACAAAAGGCGGAGGACAACTTGTCGGACGCCCCTGCCGGGATTCGCGGTCTGGAGCAGGCGATCTCCAGGCTTGCCGCCGAAAACGCCGGGTTGGTCACCCAAGAGGCGGAGTTCGAGCGACAGAGCGAGCGAATCACCCGTACCCAGGACCAAGTCAAGCGCGATTACGAGCGTATACAGCAGATCGTGGAACTGGGCGGGGCAAGCGCCCAGGTCTCGTCACTGTTGCAGAAACGTCTCGCCCTGGTGCCTTTACCCAAGGCCCTGAACAGGCAGGCGATCGAATACCAAGAGCGGCTCAGCGACGCGGGCCTGCGCCAGCTGGAACTCGACGAGGTATTGCAGGAGTCGGTCGACGGCACCGCGCAGATAGATCGACTGTTGGGCAAAATCGGCGAGGGCGCGAACGCGCCCGAGCTGGCCGCCCTCCGTCAATCCGCTCGCGAGGCCTGGGGCCGTTATCGCGATGCCACGCTGGACCTGTGGAAGACCTATAACCGCTACATCGGCAAGCTGTCGAAGCTGGAGGCCGATACGCGGTCCCTGGCAAAGGAGGCCGGCGCCTACCGACGATTCATCAATGACCGTCTGCTCTGGGTTCCCAGTACCGAGCTCGCCCCGCTCGCGCAGCCAGCTCAGCTGATTGCGGGTCTAACCTGGTTGGTGGAACCTTCGCATCTCGAGCAGCTGTTGCACGACAGCCTGTCGCTGCCGCGTCAGCGCGGCCCGGCGACCGCCTTCTGGATGATCGGCCTCGTAGCCTTGTTCGGCCTGCGCAGACGGGCTGTGCACGGCCTGGATGCCGCCGCGGAGGCGACCGCGAAGGTGCGCACCGACAGCTTCGCGGTGACCTTGGCCGCGTTGGGCCACACGCTGGCGCTGATCCTGCCCCTGCCCTGGTTCTTCATCGGTACCGGACTGCTGCTGGGCGGTCTGGCGTCTGCCGAGGAGTACACCCTGGTGGTCGCCGCCGGGCTGCAGAGTGTCGGCCACGTAGTGCTGTTTTTGGGCATGCTGCGCCAGCTGTGCCGATCGAAGGGTCTGGCGGTTGCGCATCTGCTCTGGCAACCCGAGCTCTCTGCCCAGCTCGGCAGGCAGGCCGGGTGGCTGGTGCCGCTGCTCGCTCCATTGGGCTTCCTCGCTGGCGCCGGGGCGGCGGGCGTGCCTTCGGGCTTTGTCCGGCTGGCCAGTGCAGTGCAGGATGTCCAGCCAGGCCTGCTATCGCTGGGGCGGTTGGCGCTGATTGCGCAGATGTTGCTCCTTGGCATCGCGATCCACCGGATCTGGCGCAGCAAGGGACCGGTAATGCGGGCGTTCGCCAGCACCCCGGAGCGCTTCAAATGGAGCAGCTACCACATCGCGTGGTTCGGCCCCGCGCTGATGATCCCGACGCTGCTCGCACTGGCCGCACTGATCGGGTTCTTTTACACGGCCGCATTTCTGACCGCCATCGCAGCCGAAACGCTGTGGTTCATCGTGGCCCTGGTCCTGTTCAGGGATCTGTTAATGCGGGGGCTGTACGTAACGCAGCGGCGCCTGCGCTTCGAAGAGGCCCTGCGTTACCGGGAAGAGGCGCTGGCGCAGCGGGCCACCAGCGGCGAATCGGGCGACCCTGCCCCGACCGACGGCGCACCGCCCCAGGACGAGAAGCTCAATTACCTGCAGCTCGGTGACCAGGCCCGGCAGCTGATCAACCTCGGCTATACGATCGCGCTGTTGACCGGGTTGTGGTGGATCTGGTCCGACATCGTGCCTGCGTTCGGTTTTCTCAACCAGGTCGAGTTGCCGATAAGCACCTCGAAGCTGGTCGACGGCGTCAGCAAGGACGTGCCGCTGACGCTCGGCGATATGGTTGCCGGCCTGCTGCTCGGTGGATTGGCGTTGTTTGCGGCGCGCAATGTCCCCGCGCTGCTGGAACTGACGTTGTTGCGCCGCCTGCCCATGAGCCGCGCCTCGCGCTATGCGGTCACGACCCTGACCCAATATCTCGTGGCGATGCTGGGGCTGGTGATCACCTTCAAGGCCCTGGGCCTGCAGTGGTCGAGTATCCAGTGGCTGGTGGCGGCATTGTCGGTCGGTCTTGGTTTCGGCCTGCAGGAGATCGTCGCCAACTTCGTCAGCGGCATTATCCTGTTGTTCGAGCAGCCCATCCGGGTCGGCGATATCGTCACCGTCGACGACACCACGGGTACGGTAACCCGTATTCGCATACGCGCGACCACGATCGTCAACTGGGAGCGGCAGGAGCTGATCGTACCGAACAAGTCCTTTATCACCGGCCGCCTGATCAACTGGACCCTGTCGGACACGGTCAACCGAGTGCTGATCACCGTCGGTGTCGACTACAAGGCCGATACGCGGCACGCCATGCAACTCATGATGCAGGCCGCGGCCGAGCATCCCAAGGTACTGGGCGACCCGCCACCGAGAATCACGTTCGAGGGCTTCGGCGACAATGCGCTGACGCTGAACATGCGCGCCTACTTGAGCGACATCGATGCCCGGCTGGACACCATCACAGAGCTGCATCAATCGATCCTGGACAAGTTTCGTGCCGCAAAGATCGGGATCGCCTTCCCGCAGCGCGATGTGCATCTCGATACCAACGGGCCGATCGAACTGCTGTTGCGGCGCGGCGCGAAGGACGCCCCCGGCGGCATGCCGCCTGCCGACTAGCCTGGAGCGCGACACACAGCTCAGTTCGCCTTTGAATTTACCGCCGTGTGCAGATCTGGTCCCAACGGATTGAAACCGCTGCGCAGGTGCAGATCGCGCTGCGGAAACGGGACCTCGATCCGATACTCATGCAACTTGCTTTCGATCTCCCAAAGATAGGCGGCCTGCACCGCAGACGGCCGCTTGACCGCCTCGGGAATCAGCCACACGACCAGCTCGAAATCGAGGCTGCTGTCACCAAAGTTCACGAACCACACCTGGGGCGCCCGTCCCTTGACGTCCTTTAGCGTCCAGCGCACCGAGTCTGCCGCCTCGAGCACGGCCTTACTCACACGCTCCTTGTCTGTGCCGTAGGCAACACCGAAGGGCACATGGATGCGACGACTGGCCTCACGCAGGGTCCAGTTGGTCACTTCCTGATTGATGAAGTCTGAGTTCGGCACCAGGATGTCGACATTGTCGTTGGTCGTGACCAGGGTGCTGCGCATATTGATCTCTTTCACTTCGCCGGTGATGCCCGACTGCAGTTCCACGAAGTCGCCCACCTTGAGGCTCTTCTCGAACAGGATGATCAGCCCGGCGACGAAGTTGCTGACCAATGCCTGCATCCCAAAACCGATGCCGATACCAAGCGCACTGGCCAGCAATGCGAACTTGGTGAAGTCGATCCCGATCGACGACAGACCGATCACGATTCCGATCCCCAGGATCACGTAATGAAATACGCGGCCGAGGGCATAGAGGGAACTCTGGCTGACCGTCGCACTGCGCTCGGCCAGGCGCTCCAGGCCGCGGCGCACGCCCTTGGAAAGCATCCAGGCCAGCGTCAGAAAGAATACGACGCGTAGCAAGCCGAACAGGGTCACCGGCGTCTCGTTGATCTCGAACATCGAGGCGCCGAACATCGCGTGCGCCCCTTCCAGGCTGGCGCCGAAGAAATCGATGGTCTCTCCCCAGCCACGCTCGACCACCGACTCGCCGGCGCGCATGCGGCGCTCGGCGAGTCGGGCGGCGAATGCGAGGCGATCACTCTCCAATCCCACTGCAGCGTTCAATTTCTGCACCGCGTCGATCAGTCTCCGCGACTCCTCGGCGATTGTGCGATCGGCCGCCGGTGGCGCAGTCTCGGCGTCAGCGCCTACCAAGGTCTCCTGGACGCGGTTGGCCGCGTTCTTCCAATACTCCCGTCGCATTGTCAGCGCCTTGAGCGAGTCCTCGGCCTTATCTATCAATTCGCGCAAGGCGTCCGGCGAGCCGCCCTCCGTGGTCGCAAAACGGATCAATTCCTCGATAAGTTCCGCACGGGCCGCGAGCAACTCGGCCTTTTTTACGCGCAGGTCGCGTTGCAGAATGCGCAGCGCGTCAACCTGAGCCTGGCGGGCATCGGTGACACTGTCGGATGCGCCAGCGTCCGGCGCGACGGCCTCATCGTCCTGCAGGCTTATCGCCTCGGTCAGGGCCGTTTCGCGCACCCGCCCCCAGACCTCAATCTCATCCGATTTCATCGCCAGGCGGCCGGCGATGGCCTCGACCTCCTTTTTCAGATCCGACTGCTGCGCCGACAGTTGGTCCAATACCGCCTGCCGGCGCTCGAGGCTGAGCGCTTCCAGCTCTAGTTGGACCCGTGAGGCCATGAGCGCCAGGCCCGCCTGTAGCCGCCCTGGGTCCGCCTCCGGTCTCTCCAGATAGGCCACCTTGTTGCGCGAATGCTGTTTTCGCTCGACCACCAACAGGTCCCGCTGCCAATTGGCCTCATCCTGCTGGTTGCGAATCTCGGCCGTCCGACTGGTAAGCGCCTGGTGACGATCAAAGGCCTGTTCCAATGAATATTGCTCGAGCGGGGGCGGCAGCGCCTCGGGAAGCACTGCCTTTTGCCCGCGGCTCGCCGGATAACTCGCGAGTAGGTCCCGCAGGCGCACGATGCCCGTAAGCACCTCGGCACGCCGTTCCGCGTCCGGCTCGGTCGGTAGTTTCTCCAGCAGACGGTCGGCATCCGAGACGCGCTGCTGCAGCATCGCGTCGTCCAGCGCCTCAGTCGGCGCGAAATAGGTCCACCAGTCCGCGTCCAGGCGGGCCGGATCCGGCGCACCCACGGTGGCATATGCCGGCCCGATCAGCAGTATCGCGAACACCGCAAGGCAGGCCGAGGGACACCGCATCACAGCCACTTCTTGTGCCGGAAGGTCAGCAGCAGCGTCGCCGCAACCAATCCCATGACGCCGAGCAGCGTGAAATACCCCCAGCGCGAATGCAGCTCCGGCATGTTCTCGAAGTTCATCCCGTAGATGCCGGCCAGAAAACTCAGCGGCACGAACACCGCGGTGATGATCGTCAGGATTCGCATGATCTGGTTCAGGCGATGGGAGGACACCGAGATATAACCATCGATCAAATCGGCGGCCTGCTGGTAGTAGAGATCCCCAAGGCTGGCGGCCCGTTCCTGCTGCTCGAAGACGTCTCTGATTTCGTGCTGCAGATCGGTATCGAAGCCCGGATTCTCCCCATCTTGCAGGTCACGGATCACATCGACGTGATAATGCAAGAAGCGCCGCAACCGTGTGAGGTCGGTCTTGTAGCCGATCAGTTCTGCGAGCACCGCATCGTCGCCGGTGGTCAACAGCGTACCCTCGAGTTCCTCGAGGCGGGGCTCGAGGGCGAGCAGCACGTTCAGGTAGCGTTCGACGATCAGGCGGGACAGGCGCACCGCCATCGCGCCCGCACTCCGCGACCAGCGCGCGTCTCCGCCACGCAGCTCGCGGGCGAGGCGTTGGACGCTCGGTGATTCGCCCGAGTGGCGCGTCACCAGAAAGCGCTCACCCGCGAAGACGGCCAGTTGGATCGTTCCGCAGTCGATGCTCTGCGAGGCCGCAGACAGGCCCTTGAACAGCAGGAAGCTGTGGTCGTTGAAGGCCTCGAACTTGGGCGGATGGCGGTCGCGGGCGGCATCCTGCAGCGCGAGCGGATGCAGTCCGAATCTCGCCTCCAGTTGCTCCTGATCGCTGGCGGACAATGCCCCGTCGATGTCCACCCAGACCACGGTCCCGGGCTGCTCACGCCAGATATCCAGCAATTCCCAGCCGCCGCTGAGCACTTCGCGATCGGCCAGCTTAATAAGACGAATCTCAAACACGATCACCTCGCAGATCTGATGCCTGACCATACCCCTTAGACCCACTGCACGCGGCCAGGGTCACAGGGCCTCCGCCCGCTGTTCCATCACGCTTGGCTTGATCCCCCGCGCGTCGACGTTAACGCGTAGCACCAAGGAAGTCGAAGGCATCTCGCTACCGGCCTACCCACCCAGCGGATCGCTAGCCTAGAGGTGAACGTCGATCGAAATGTGACTCGGCAAGCCACGGCCATGTCCAAAGAATCAGGTACGTCGCATTAACGTAACCGAGTTCTCAAAACGTGGATACTTCCGCCAGCCTAGTCGCCGTCGTCTTGCTGCTGATCACCAACGGCTTCTTCGTGGCCGCCGAGTTCGCCTTGGTCAAGGCCCGCAGCTTCCGCATCGAGGCGCTGGCCAATGAAGGCAGCGCCTCGGCGCGACTGACAATGCGCATCCAGGGTCATCTCGAGGCCTACCTGGCCGCCTGCCAGCTCGGGATCACCATGGCCTCCCTGGGTCTCGGCTGGGTGGGTGAACCCGCGGTCGCAGCCCTGCTGGAGCCGCTTTTCCATAGCTTAGGGGTACCCGAGCCCGTGCTCCACACGGCGGCATTTGCTGTGGGCTTTTTGATTTTCTCTTCTCTGCACATTGTAATCGGCGAGCAAGTGCCGAAGACGTTCGCCATCCGCAAGGCCGAACCGGTTTCCCTGTGGGTCGCCTACCCGCTACATTTCTCTTACCTGGCGGTATGGCCGCTGAACTGGCTGCTGAACAAGGCCGCTGGCTCGCTGCTCGCGCTGTTCGGCGTGCAGGAGGTCACCCATGCGGATGTCTTCAGCGGCGACGAGCTCAAGGGCCTGGTCACGACCTCCAAGGAGCATGGCGAGCTTGGGGGCGACCATGCCGATATGCTGCATAATCTCTTCGATTTTGATCAGCGCCAGGTCGGTCGGGTAATGATCCCGCGCAGCGCCGCCCACTGTCTGGATATCAACGCGACGCCGGAGGCCAATCTCGCAATCATCAAAGCAAATGGGCACTCGCGTTTTCCGGTCATCGACGGGGCCAACAACGACGCCATCGTCGGCATCCTGCTCACCAAGGATCTGCATCGGGCGCTGCTGGAGGGCGATCCCGAACCGTGGCGCGACCTGCAGCGCTTTTGTCGGGAACCGCTGATGGTGCCGAGGGCACAACGCGTGCCCAAGCTGTTCGAGCTGATGCAGAAGAAGCGGGCACATATGGCGTTGGTCATCGACGAGTACGGTGCGTACGTCGGCTTGATCACACTCGAGGATCTCCTCGAGGAGATCGTCGGGGAGATCCATGATGAAACCGACGACGAGGAATCCATGATCGGCGTCCGGCAGGTCGAGACCGACCTCTGGGAGGCCGACGGCCTGGTTTCTCTCGACGACGTGGCCCGCGCCACCGGTCTTATCTTGCCGCCTGAAGTTGATGCCAACACCCTGTCGGGGCTAATCATGGACCGTCTGGCACGTATGCCGGAGCCGGGTGATGCGCTTGTCGAGGGCGGCTACCAAATTAAAGTAATCAGCATAGATGCACGGCGGGTCGGGCTCACGTCAATCCAGCGCATCGCGCCGACCGATCCTTCGACCGAGGCCACCGCGGCGCCCGCACGAGAAGATAGTGGCGATTCGCTCGACCAGTGAGATTCGGCAGGCCCATCACGCCGTGCGGCTCGGAGGCTCCTAGGTGACCTCTTGGGTCGTTGGCAGGATCTGGGCAATGAGTTCAGCGCGCGGCCCACGTACCGGATAGACGGCATAGGCAGGGTATTCGATCGTAGGCGCACCGTGGACCCGGTGCATTCTACCGACAGCTATCTCGCTCTCCAGCAGATGCAGCGGCAGGTAGGCGCTGCCGCCGAGTGCGAGCAGGTAGGACGCCGCCATTCTAGCCGTGGACAGGCGAGTGAGGGGTTCGGGCGCATCCGGAAACAGGCGGCGGTGGGTCACGGCGTGTGCCAGGCCCCAATCGACCATCAGATAGCCGTCGCCGAGGGCTTCGTCGACATTCAGATCCGGCCGGCTGGACACCATCGTCAGCCGGATGGTGGCGACCTGCTGCACATTCAAGACATCGATCTGCGACGGCTCCAGCATGAAGGCCAGATCGAGGACGCCGTCCAACAGGCGACGAGTCAGCACATTCGGCGTTGCCGATTCCGCGATCACCGCGAGCGTCGGACGCTGACTGCGCAGTTGCTGCAGCCAGTCCTGTAGAAACACGTCCCACAGGCGCAGGCTACCGCCGAACGACAGCTGCAGATTCGCGTTGCCGGCGCTGACCTCCTGGCGAGCCTTGCGCCACCCGGAGATCAGGAGGTCCGCATGGCGCAGCAGGCGGTTGCCCTCGGGCGTCAGGCGAATGTCCCGTTTGAAGCGATCGAACAGGCGCGCCCCCAGGGTCGATTCGAGGAGCTTGATACGGGCGCTGACGGCGGCCTGGGTAAGGTGCAGGGCCTCGGCCGCACGACCGAAGTGGCGCAGCCGAGCGACCTCGAGAAAGGTTCGGAGGAGTTCCAGATCCATAGAGGAACAATAGAAATATTTTTAGCAATCGACAAACAATAATAGTTTTATTTTTGATTCTGCACGCTCCAGGCTGCGTGACCTTGCACAACCGAGGTGCGGCAGAAATGAAGAACATTGCGCAGGAACGGGCGCTTCGCGTGCTTAGCGACGAGCAGCTGGTGGACCTCTTCCATGCCGGAGGCCATCGGGCGCGGGCGGTCTATTCAGAGCTGGCGCGGCGTCATCGTCCCGATCTCTTGCGCCGCTGCCGAGCGCGCCTGGGCAACACGGCCGACGCCGAAGAGGCGGTTCAGGAATCGCTGCTGCGGGCCTATCGCGGACTACTGCGGTTTCGCCGCGATGCCTGTCTGCGCACCTGGCTGTTCGCGATTGTCGACAATCAGTGCAACACCCTCTATGTGAGGCGTGCCCGATCCATGCTGAGCGATCATCTGCGCGCCTTGATCACGCTCCACGAGGAGCCCCCCCGTGATCCAGGTGACGAAGAGGTCCCCGAACAGCACAGCTTGGTACATGAGGCGCTGGCCAAACTGCCAAATCCATCGCGCGATGTGCTGATGCTGCGCTTCTACCGCGATCTGTCGCTGGAAGAGATCGCGGTGACGCTGGGCATTGGCTTGAGCGCAGCGAAGATGCGCCTATACCGCGCCATGGCCGAGTTCAAGGTCAAGTACCCGGATGCGCTATCACAAGGGGCGGTTTGAGACTGCCGCGAGCGATGTGACCCGGAGACACGGAGCGAAGTCAAAAGACGGAGCAACAACAGAGGATACGCCAAATGAAAATTGCCATACTCTCGCGCAACCCGAAGCTATATTCGACCCACCGCCTGGTCGAGGCCGCCACGGGGCGCGGCCACGAGGTGCGCGTGCTCGACGTGCTGCGCTGCTACATGGATATCACATCCAACAGGCCCGGCGTGCACTACAAGGGGGAGGTGCTGGCGCGGTTCGATGCGGTAATCCCGCGTATCGGCGCGTCGGTGACCTTCTACGGCACCGCGGTGTTGCGACAGTTCGAGATGATGGGGACTTACCCCTTGAACGAATCGGTCGCCATCACCCGATCTCGCGACAAACTGCGGTCGCTGCAGCTTTTGTCGCGCAAGGGTATTGGTCTGCCGGTTACCGGCTTTGCGCACAAACCCGATGATGTGAAGGACTTGATCAAGATGGTCAACGGCGCACCATTGGTCATTAAGCTGCTGGAGGGCACCCAGGGGATCGGCGTGGTGCTGGCGGAGACCGCAAAGGCCGCGGAGAGCGTGATAGAGGCGTTCATGGGGCTGAAGGCGAATATCCTGGTACAGGAGTTCATCAAGGAGGCGGGTGGTGCGGATATCCGCTGCTTTGTGATCGGAGACAAGGTCGTAGCCGCGATGAAGCGCCAAGGGAAAGAGGGCGAGTTTCGCTCCAACCTGCACCGCGGCGGCTCGGCCAGTCTGATACGCATCACCCCCGAGGAGCGTTCTACTGCGGTGCGCGCGGCCAAGACCATGGGCCTGAACGTCGCCGGTGTCGATCTATTGCGTTCGAATCACGGACCAGTCGTGTTGGAGGTCAACTCGTCGCCCGGTCTCGAGGGGATCGAGAATGCAACCAGCAAGGATATCGCCGGTATGCAGATCCAGTTCATCGAAAAGCGCCTTGCCGAAAACAGCTCGGCTGCCAGTCTCACCAAGACCCGGGGCAGGGGTTAACAGGCGATGTCACCCGCTGTCGGGATGCCGGCGAGATTTTCAGGCTAGCTGCGATGCTCGGAGCATTTCAGATCTCAGGTCAGGAGATCGCACCCGGTCAGCGGGCGCTTATCGATCTACCGATGCCGAAGCTGAGCTCGCACACCAGCCTCAGCATGCCGGTGCACGTAGTCCACGGCAGGGTCGACGGCCCGATACTCTTCGTCAGCGCCGCCATTCACGGCGACGAGCTGAATGGCGTGGAGATCATCCGCCGAGTGCTGGACGCCAAGGCGCTGAACAAAATCAGGGGCACGCTCGTCGCGGTCCCCGTGGTCAACGCCTACGGCCTGATAAATGAAAGCCGTTATCTGCCGGACCGACGCGACCTGAATCGATCGTTCCCTGGTACTGATCGCGGCTCGCTGGCCGCGCGCCTGGCCAATCTTTTTATGCAGGAGATCGTCAGGCGCTGCACCCATGGCATCGACCTGCATACTGGGGCGATCCATCGCAACAATCTGCCACAGATACGCGCCAATCTCGACGATCCGGAGACGGCTCGGCTGGCGCGCAGCTTTGGCGTGCCGGTGCTGCTCAATGCCTCTCTGCGCGACGGTTCGCTGCGCGCCGCAGCCGGAGACCTCGGCATCCCGACGCTGTTGTACGAGGCCGGCGAGGCGCTGCGCTTCGACGAGATCTCGATCCGTGCCGGTGTCGCTGGCGTGATCAACGTGATGCGTGCGCTCGGGATGCTGGCCTCGTCGAAACGTCGCAGCGGCACCCAGCGCGAGCCCTTTATCGCACGTCGCAGCGGCTGGGTCCGCGCGACCGAAAGTGGCATGCTGAGCACCGTCGTGCCCTTGGGTGCCCGCGTGGCAAAGGGCGAGACGCTGGGCTATATCGACGACCCCTATGGCGGTGCGCGACATTTGATCGCGTCGGACGCCGATGGAGTTATGATCGGCCGCCTGGAATTGCCACTGGTGCACGAGGGAGATGCGGTCTGCCATATCGCGCGCTTCAAGGACGCCGCCGGCGATGTCGCCGACGAGGTCGAGTATTTCCAGGCCGACCACGCCGAAGACATCCTGAACAACTGAAGGACGCGCGCCCCCGCCACTCAAACGCCGCACCACCCCAGCCCAACGCCACGAGGCGTGCTACCGCTTATCCTCGTAACCGACCGCACCCTCGCGATAGACGACCGACTGTACCGCTGCCTCGCCGAGCAGTCGCTGCGCGAGACTCCGCTGATGCGCAGCCAGCGTGAGTTGACACAAAAGCACGCGATGGCCGATCCCGAAGATCAGGCGGCAGATACGCTGGCACTGCGAGAGCTCAACCACCGGCTGCTGGGAGACGAGAGGGGTCAGCCTCAGCCTGGTCCCCATCGGGGACGGTCTCACCTTGGTCCGCAAGCGCTATCGCACGCTCGCTGTCCGGGCGTCAGCCTCGGCTGGCGTGCATCGCTGCCTCGATCATTGCTGCCGGCCCGTCACCGATCGCCACGTCCAGGGTGGTACGCGCGCGACCCTTGGCGGCAAGATCGTCGACGAACGCCTGTGCCACCTCGTCGGTCAACGAACAGCGACAGACGATGTCACCGCGGACCGGGGCGCGGTAGCGGATGGTCGCCTCGGCGACCACCAGGTCCGCATCCAGACCGGCGCGCGCGATGACGTGCGCACACAGACCCCAGGCCGTCAGTATCCCCAGCGCATACAGGCTGCCGGCGAACCCGGTGTCATGAATGTTGCGATTGGGCGCCAGCGGCGCGGCGACGCTGATGCGCGTATCCGCAAGCTCCGTGATCCGATAGCCCATCGCCTGGCTCAGCGGGATGCCATGGAGGATCTTGTCTTCCAGGTCCTTGGAGGCCGCGGCGTTCAAGTGAAAATATCTCTGTAGGTGTCGCGCAGGATATTCTTCTGCACCTTGCCCATGGTGTTCCTCGGCAAGGCATCGACGATGAACACCCGCTTCGGCTGTTTGAAACGTGCCAGGCGGTCTTTGAGGGCCGCAATCACCGACGGCTCACTGAGCTCGGTGCTGCCATCCGGGACCACGACGGCGGTCACGCCCTCGCCGAAGTCCGGGTGCGGTATGCCGATCACTGCCGACTCCTTGATCCCCGGCAGGTCATCGATCGCTGACTCGATCTCTTTCGGATAGACGTTGAAGCCGCCGGAGATGATCAGGTCCTTGGCGCGCCCGACGATAGTCACCCGCTCATCGTCCGCCATTACCGCGATGTCGCCTGTAATGAACCAGCCGTCGGGCCGGAATTCCTCGGCGGTCTTCTCCGGCATCTGCCAATAGCCCTGGAACACATTCGGGCCGGTGATCTCCAGTACCCCGGCCTCGCCGCGCGGCAACGCCCGGCCGTAGTCGTCAGCGACGCGCACGCTGATGCCCGGCAGCGCATAGCCGACGGTCCCGGCGAGCCGTTCGCCCGCATAGGGATTGGAGGTGATCATACCGGTCTCGGTCATGCCGTAGCGCTCGAGAATCCGGTGTCCGGTTCTGGCCTCGAACTCCCGGTGCGTCTCGGCCAGCAACGGTGCCGACCCCGAAACAAACAGGCGCATGTTGGCACAGGTCTCGCGGCCGAACTCCTCGTGCTCGAGCAGGCGCGTGTAGAAGGTCGGCACGCCCATCATCACGGTGGCCTCCGGCAGCTTGCGCATGACGGTCGCGACATCGTAGCGCGGCAGGAAGATCACCCGCGAACCCCCCAGCAAGGCGCAGTGCAGGGCGACGAACAGGCCATGCACATGGAAGATCGGCAGCGCATGCAACAACACATCGTCGTTTTGCCACTGCCAGGTATTGAAAAGCACCCGAGCATTGGAGGCGAGGTTGGCATGGCTGAGCATCGCGCCCTTGGAGCGACCGGTAGTGCCCGAGGTATACAGGATCGACGCCAGCTCGTCCGCTTCGACCTGAACGACCTCATTGCTCGCCGGCTGCGATTCCAGCGCGTCGATCAACTCGCCGTCAGCGGCACCGCCGAGGCTCAGCACCGAGGCCACGCCGCGATCCTTCGCAACCGCTTCGAGGTCGACCTTTTTGGCGGGTGTGCAGACGAATAGCCGCGGGGTCGCGTCGCCGAGGAAATAGCCGACCTCGGCCGGTGTGTAGGCGGTGTTTAGCGGGATGTAGATCGCGCCGGCGCGCAGACAGGCCAGATAGAGCAGCACGGCCTCGATCGATTTGTCGACCTGGACTACAACCCGATCGCCCTTTTTTACCCCATGCTGTTGCAGCAGGCTGAGCATCTGGCCACTGCGCGACGGTATCTCGCTGTACCGCAGCTGGCGGCCATCGATTCCGTCGAGGAAAACGGCGTCGGGATCGTTCGGGATGCGTTGTTCAAAGAGACGGTAGAGATTTGCATTCTGCATGCTTGTCGGGTCCTTCACAGGAAATTGAGGCTCATGCGGCTGGCCAGAACGAAAAGGAAGATCGCGAACAGGCGCCGCAGCAACTGGTCCGGCAGCTTGTGTGCGAGCGTGGCGCCCAGCGGGGCAAACAGCAGGCTGGCGGCGACCACGCCGCCGAACACCGGCAGATTCACATAGCCGAGACTGATCGGCGGTAGCCCGGCCTCATTCAGTCCGCCGACGATGTAACCGATGGTTGCGCTGACGGCGATCGGCAGGCCTATCGCCGCGGCCGTGGCGATCGACCGCTTGATCGGCACGCCACAAAAGCTCAGATAGGGTACGTTGAGAGAGCCACCGCCGATCCCCATCAGTGCCGAGATCATGCCCACGCCGGTCGACACACCGGTGAGCACGAGGTTGCCGGGCAGGGTTCCGTGAGCCGAAACGCGGCTCAACGCCATCTGTGCCGACACCAGGTACATGAACAAGACGAAGGCCACATAAAGCGTCTCGCCGGGGATGATATCGGCAAGCCCCGCGCCGATCAGCGAACCGACCAACACGCCGGGCGCCATGATCTTGAATAGGGTCCAGTCCACCGCGGCCTTGCGGTGGTGTGTATAGATGCTCGAGACAGCGGTCACGATGATGGTCGCCAGCGATGTCCCCAGCGCCATTTTGATCGCCAGACCGTGCGCCAGGCCCTGGGTCTCGAACAGCAGGGTCACGATGGGCACGATGATGATGCCGCCGCCTATCCCCAACAGGCCTGCCAGGGTCCCGGCGACCGCGCCGGAGACCAGCAACATCGGCAGATCCATCAGCGCTCCGCCTTGATGTGCTTGTCATGCTCTCGTCGTAGCGAACGGGACATGGCGATTCGGCCATCGCGTACGAATGCCTCGTGGTTGGCGACCACCTGTTCTGGGTCGTAGCGATAATTCACCATCACCGAGTGCGACTGGGCCTCGCCATGCGCCGACACGTCTGCGTAGACGTTGATGCGCTCGAGGATGGCGCCGTTTGCCAGGTGAAAAGCGGCTACGGGGTCAAAGCAGGTTTCTCCCTGTTTCAACTCTGCCAGATACAACAGCGCGATCCGGGCAAGCGGTTCCGCCAATATCGACGCATCCTCGGCCGAGCGATGTTGCAGCAGATGAACGATCGCCGCACATGGGCTGGCGTGGCCGCTGTGCGCTTGCAGTGCGTCCTGGTATTCATCGAGCACATTATCGATCTTCTCGACAGGCCAGTCGGCGACCTCGCCGACGCACAGCCTCTGTAGCCCGCGCGCGAAGCGCGGCAAGGGCGACAGCGTGGCGAAATGACGCAGGTTGGGCAACTCGGCGCCGAGTTCGCTGAGCACCTGCTTGAGCAGAAAGTTTCCGAAGCTGATGCCGCGCAGCCCCCGCAGCGCATTGTTGATCGAATAGAACATCGCGGTGTCGGCGAAGTAAGGGTCGGCGATCGCTGCCTCGGGGTCGATCAGTGGCGCGATCTCTGCCGCCATGCCCTGGGTGAGCGCGACTTCGACGAAGATCAGCGGCTCTTCCGGGAGCGCCGGATGAAAGAAACCAAAACAGCGCCGGTCTTCGCTGAGGCGCCGGCGCAGGTCGTCCCAGCCGGTAATCGGGTGCACCGCCTCGTAGCGCATCAGCTTCTCGAGGACCACCGCCGGGCTGCGCCAGTCGATGGCCTGCAGGCGAAGAAAGCCACGGTTGAACCATGAGGCCAGCAGGTGTTTCAGGTCCGCATCCACTGAACCCAGCAGCGGCAGGTCCGGCAGACGATCGAGCAGCTGCTCACGCATCTTCACCAAGGCCGACGTGCCGTGCGGCGCCATATTGAGACGCCGAAAGAGATCCTGGCGTGGCGGTTCTACCACCTTCAGCAGTTCGACCAGCGTGGCCGGCTGGTCGTTGCGGAAGGCATTGGCGGCGGCTCGGATCGTTTCAGGGTCGGGGCCGAATTCCTCGGCCAGGGTGAGAAAGAACGCCGTCTTGTCACTTTCGTCGAGACCCTCGAAGCGCTGCAGGATCTCGCGCGCCAGCGCGATATTGGAGGCCTCGCCTCGGCTGGCGATCAGCCGCCTGCACAGCCCGGCCAACGAGTCCTGCGCCTCATCGTCACGCAGGCGCAGTAGTTCACGACCGCGATCCGCGACCGTATCCATGATGCGCTCTAGCCAGGTTACCCCAGGCATTGCGGCGCTCCGGACGACAGCTTATGGCGCATCGACCTGAGTCATTGCGCCGCACCCATCAGGTAATCCGGAAGCCATGTCGCCAAGCCAGGAAACACCGACAGGATCACGATCGCCAGGACCATGCAGACGACGAACGGCATGGAACCGCGCAGGATAGTCTTCAACGGGATGTCTGGCGCGATGCCATTGATCACATAGAGGTTGAGGCCGACCGGCGGTGTAATGAGGCCAATCTCCATGTTGATGGTCAGGACGACCGCGAACCAATAAGGATCGAAACCCGCGGAGATAATGATCGGAAACAGAATCGGCGCCGCCATCAGGATGACCGCGACGGGCGGAAGGAAAAATCCGGCGATCAGCAGGAACACGTTGATCGCGCCCATGAGCACCCATCGGTTCACGTCCAGCGTGGCAATCCACTCTGCGATCGCCTGGGTAACGAAAAGATTCGACAGCATGAACGAGAACACGCCGGCGGCACCGATGATGAACAGTATCATCACGCTCTCGCGGGTCGAATCACGCAGCACTGCCCACAGTGCGTCGAATCGGAACAATCGATAGATCAATACCGCTGCCAATACGCACATCAGGGCGCCCACGGCCGCGGTCTCCGACGGTGTCGCGATGCCGCCATAGAGGGCATAGAGAACACCGAGGATGATCAACAAAAAGGGCACGACGCGCGGCAGGACCTCGAGCTTCTCGGCCCAGCTGTAATGGGTCGCGCCCAGTGCCGAATGGGCGCCTCCCTGGCGCCAGGTGCTATAGATGGACCAGACCATGAACAGCCCCACCAACAGCAGGCCCGGGATCACGCCGGCAAGGAACAACCGGCCTATGGACGTCTCGGTCGCAATCCCATAGACGATCATCGTGACCGACGGCGGTATCAGGATGCCCAGGGTGCCGCCGGCGGCAATCGATCCTGCCGCGACCCCATCGGGATAACCACGCTTGCGCATCTCCGGGATGCCCATCTTGCCGATTGCCGCACAGGTCGCCGGGGACGAACCCGACATCGCCGAGAACAGCGCGCAGGCGCCGAGGTTCGAGACGACCAGCCCCCCGGGGATGCGGGTCATCCAACGCTCCAGCGCCTCGTAGAGGTCGGCGCCGGCGCGCGTGGAGGAAATGGCCGCACCCATAATGATGAACATGGGTATGGACAACAGTGCGAAGTTGTCCAACTTACCGAAGAAGATCTCCGGCAGAAGCTCGAAAGAGGCGGCTCCGTCGAAGACCAGCAGGAATCCAGCGGAGACGATCAGCAGGCCAATCGCCACCGATACTCCCGAAAACAGTACCAGGACCGTGATCAGCGCGACCAGCCCGCCGAGGGCAAGTGGGTCCATCAGTAGTCCTCCTCGAAACCGCCGTGGCCGAGAACCTCGGCATCACAGCGCCACGACGCGATCAAGTCAGCGATCATCTGCAGCACGAACAGCCCTAACCCCAGCGGCAACGCCAGATAGGGTATCCATAGACTTACGCCCCAGACGCTCTCTGACCGCCAGTTGCGCTCCCAGGCGATGTGAAACATCTCATAGCCGTAAAAGGCCATGATCGAGATCA
>JAHEJD010000073.1 GCA_024639005.1 Chromatiaceae bacterium
TTGAACTGATAGATGGCGAGACCGCGCGTTGCCGCGTCTATCTCTTCCTGTGTCTGTGGATCGCGAATCGGCGGCTTGGGCGCGGTAAGGAAATCGATGAGGAGGATCAGCTGCCCGAGCGGCCAGCGTACAAGTCGAAATATCATGATTTACCGCCCCCCAGGCAGGGCGGCGACTCCGGTACGGAACCGCCCTTGGCGAACCACTCTTCCGGCGTCATGGTGTGCAGCGCCAGTGCATGTACCTGGCCCTTGAGCTCCTCGCTCAATGTGCTGTTGACGGCGCGGTGACGCTGTACCAGCGGTTTGCCCTCGAACTGTGTGCTGACCAGCAGCACGCGGAAGTGCGACTCTGACCCCTCCGGCACATTGTGCATGTGGCTCTCGTTCTCGACCTCGATGTGCAGCGGGGTGAACGTCTGCTCGAGCTTCTGTCTGATGTTCTGTTGAATTTGCATAACTGCTCCTTATCGCAGGTTCCGATCTTTCGCTGATCGATTCAACAGGCGATCAGCGCGGAAATCAGGCGCGATGTAACTCGCTGGTCGCCTGGGCCGCTGGCGTGGCCTCAGTTGATCCCTTCCCAAAAGGCCGAGTCCCGGGCCAGGAACTGCTGGACCGGAATATAGTGCGAACCATCGCAGGAAAAATTCAGCCCGACGATGCCGTTGAAGATATTGATAGACCCCGCGCGCAGGTAGATGGTGTCGTCGGCAAACCGCAGATGCTTGAAGGTGTCCAGGATAGGCCGCACCTGATCCTGCGGCACCACCGCATCCGTCGGATAGGACTGGTGGGGGAAGGCCAGACAGACATCCGGATCCACCAGGTCCTCGAACTCGAGCAGCTGGTAGCGATAAGGGTCGTCGCACAGCCAGATGGTGGCGCGACTGCTTGAAAAATGGGTCTTCAAGTGAAATACGCCGTTCTCCACCACCAGTTCCTCGAGCACCGGCAGGATCATGTCGATCTTTTCATCCAGGCGGCTCTGGATTCGACACTGCTGAAAGACGTGGCTGCGGATCGCCGGGTCGCCCTTCAATTGTCGCCAGCGTCCCGGCTCCGAGTACAGGTCCTTGGTGATGGGTAGGCCGCGCAGGTCGAAATCGCCTCCCAGATACCCGATGAAGACGCCATCGCGAGAGACGCGCTGGATGGCGGTCACCGAGGGACGGCGGGCGCGTAGACTGATGTAGGCCTCGGACAGCGTCATTTCCCGGTGTTCGTCGAGGTTCTTCATATAGGGTCGGTGCGACCGATCGCGACCAAGATCGGACGCTATCGCGCCATCCGAAGAGGCATTGGCGCTGATCTGGCGACCCGAGGCGTCCAGCGCATAGAGGTAGGTGACATACGGCACCTTGGGGATCGACTCGAGCAGCACGGTATCGAGCGCCGGTTTGTCATCCCAGGCCTCTGCGCAGCGCCGCGCGACGCGGCGCATTGGGTCGATCAACATGTTGTACAGCGTCGCGCGTTGGCGCAGGACGCGCTGCTTCAGCGGCGAGTTATTGTCGGTGTCCATGAAAGGGGGCCACTGCCGGTGCGCAGGCCGTCAGGCCGGGTGGCGCTGTCTGCTCATCGGCCGCGGCCATCCGACGGGGGCAACGGAAACGGCGCAATATTGCTGACCGCGCCATCGATGTCCAGGATCTTGTTCTGCCCGCGTTTTTCGACCTCCTCGATGCGTATGATGGCGTGCATCGGCAAGATAAGACGCTGCACACCGGCGAATTCTGACTTGAGTCGCTCCTCGGCGGGGTCGATCACCACCGAGGTGTGTTCGTCGAACAGCAGGTCGCGGATCTCGATGAAGCCATACAGCTCGCCCTGCGCGACCTGCTGCGCATGCAGCTGGTAGACCTTGCCGTTGTTGTGAAACGCAATCCGGAAAATCCGCATGGTGACATAAACCTCTTGAATCGCCGCCATATTACCCCTAAACAGACAGGACGACGCACACTGAACGCGCGGTCTAATGCGTTATGATCAGAAAATCGGAACAGGTCTCCGGACAGCCGATGGGCGTCTTCAAACAGCTCGAATCTTTCGCAGATGGGCAATCGGTGCCGCTGTCGACCGTGCTCGACGGGCTGCCGTGGAATGCCGACGGCCTGCTGCCGGCGATCGCCCAGCAGTTCGACACGGGCGAGGTGCTGATGCTGGCCTGGGTTAATGCCGAGGCCCTCGCCGAGACCCTTGCCCGCGGGCGGGTGTGCTACTGGTCCAGATCGCGCCAGCGCCTTTGGCGCAAGGGAGAGTCCTCGGGCCAGGTCCAGCTGCTGAAGGAGCTGCGTTTCGACTGTGACGGCGATACGCTGCTGCTCAAGGTCGATCAGACCGGCCCGGCCTGCCACACCGGACGCCGCGACTGCTTCTATAACCTGGTAAGGGGTGACCGCGTGATGGTCGATAAGCCGGTGCTGATCGACCCGGCGGAGCTGTATCGCAAATGATCGACATCCGTCCTATCCCGGCGTTCGACGACAACTACATCTGGCTGTTGAGTCGCCCCGGTTATGTCGGCTGCGCCGTGGTCGATCCGGGCGATGAAGACCCGGTGATTGCGCGTCTGCATCGCGAGGGCCTGAGCCTGGACGCCATCCTGATTACCCACAAACACGGTGATCACGTCGGCGGCATCAAGGGCCTGAAGGCCGTCTGGCCGCAGGCCGTCGTGTATGGTCCGGCGGGCGAGCCCATCAACGCGCTGGAGCACCGCCTGCAGGGCGGTGATCGCGTCGAACTGCCTGGCCTGGCCATTGCCTTTACGGTGTTGGACGTGCCGGGTCACACGGAAGGGCACATCGCCTACTACGGAGAGGGTGCGCTGTTTTGCGGGGATACGCTGTTCGCAGCGGGCTGCGGTCGGGTGTTCAGCGGGACCTTCGAACAGCTGAGCGAATCCCTGACCCGTATCGGCGAGCTGCCGCCGGATACACGGGTGTTCTGTGCGCACGAGTACACCTTGGCCAATCTTGGGTTCGCGGCCTGGGTCGAACCGGATAGCGCCGCGCTCGCGGCGCGCACACGGCGTGATGAGGACAGGCGTTCCCGAGGGGAACCCACGCTGCCCTCATCGATCGGCGAGGAACGCGCTACCAACCCCTTCATGCGCACCGATCAGGCAGGCGTGATCGCCGCTGCGAGCGCCTGGGCCGGGCAGCACCTACCCGACCGCGCCGCAGTATTCCGCGCGCTGCGCATCTGGAAAGACAAGGATTACGACTAACGTGCAAATCTCACCGATTTCCTGCTGCGTCCCCCGATACCCTCGCCGTGACCGGGCGTACTCGTTGCAGCCGGTTCGACGTAGAGTCGACTATGCCTTCACCGCCTTCCACTCCGTGCACCCAGCCACAGCGGCGTCTCGGCGTCCTCGTTACGAAAAACGGTGAGATATGTAGGCTAAGGAGCGGATGGCTACTGAGTAAGCAATGCTCGCGTGGTGAATGCAGGCCAGTAACGAGAAAGCGACTTACTGATCCATAGACGGTCGCAGTACATAGACATCCATCCGGGCCCTGCATCGCTTTCGTGTCCCGGAAATTTCTCGCTCGCAGCTATTCCCTTACGCAACGCCGACCGCGCCCTTGTCCACGCCCTCATAGGCATACACCTTAAAGTCATCTTCCGGGTGCTCGGCCTTGAGCCGCTCGGCGATATGTTGGGCAATATTCTCGACCGTCGAGTCGCCGTCGATCAGGTAACAGGCAGCCGTCGGCAGCGTCAGGCCGAAGCTGCCCTGAGTGCTGCGGTAGCCGAACTCCAGGTAGTCGGTATCGTCCCGCATGCTGGTGCCAATCAGATCTTCGCGGGTGCCGATGTAGATATCGGACCAGGCCTCTGCCCAGGCCTGCTCCAGATCCCTGTCGCGCCGGCCGTTGCGCAGAATCTCCAGACGCGAGCGGTGACCATGGGCGATGCGCTGACAGTTGCCGTCGTGGTGTTTCAAGCCATGGCTGTAACGATAGAAGGCGCCGTCGATCGGTTCCGACCACAACCGGATCCTGACGGCATCCACATTATCCGGCGTGCGCGGCAGCACATAATCACCGATGATCTGTGCAAGCCCGTCGGGCGCGATGCGTTCGCAGGGGATGAGCCGCAGCGCATCGCGCGGTGAGCGGTGCGCGATGCCGAGGCCATTCTCCGCCTCGAATGACAAGTGCAGGCCTTCGGGATATTCGGCGATCCGCAGTCCGGTATATCGGGCAGGGACCAGCAGCTTGTGGTCGAAGCCGTCATCGATCATGCGCTTGATGGAGCGCTTGACCTCGCCGAAGTCCAGCACCATCCCCTGACAGTCGAGGTCGCCGTCCAGCTCGACATCAACCTGCCAGCTCTCGCCGACCAGGCCATGCGATGGGCTGAGCAAGGAACAGTCGACGACGGTCAGTCGGTTGACGAACAGCGTGGTCACCTCGCTAGGATACCCGGAAATCGGTCGGCGGGAATGTACCTGCGCATCCGGGTTTTCGACGCAGGGCTCTCTGTTAGGATCTGAAACTGGAAACGGAGGTGACTTTGATCTCTGCGTTGAGGTCAGAGGGACCTGAGCGGTGGTGCTGGTTATCGATTGGAAAACTGTTGAAGAAACTACTCCCGGTGCTGGTGATCCTGGGTGCGCTTATTCCGCAGGCGCGCAGCGAAGTCACGATCGAGGCGCCGGGCGGTGATGCCGCGCTGGAGGAGAATCTGCGCGCACGGCTGCGTCTTAGCGGCCTGGCCTGCGACGCACCGACTTGGCGCGTGCGGCGACTGTTTGGGCGGGCCGGCGAAGACTTTCAGCCGGCGCTGCGTGCGTTTGGCTACTACACGGCGACCATCGAGAAGAAGCTCGAGACCGGAGGTGATTGCTGGGAGGCGAGGTTCGATATCGTGCTCGGCCCACGCACCACCATCCGCGAACGCCGCATCGTCATTGAGGGCGAGGCATCGAGGGATCCGCAGCTCGAGGGCCTGCTGAAGACGCTGCCGCCGGCCGAGGGTGCGCCGCTCAACCACGCAGACTACGAGGCCATCAAGGAGCGGTTGCGGCAGTTTGCCGCGCAGTATGGCTATCTCGACTTCAAATTCAGCCGCCAGGAGTTGCGGGTCTATCCGCGTGAGGCCGTGGCGGATATCGTACTCGAGGCGGACAGCGGCGTGCGTTACCAGTTCGGCCAACTGCGTTTTGACGAGCCACCGATAAACGAGGACCTTGTGCGCCGCCTCGCCGAGATTCTGGAGGGCGAGCCGTACAACGCCGCGGCGCTCACCGCGGCAAATCGCCATCTAAGTGACTCGGGCTATTTTCGCCGGGTCGAGGTTCGCGCGCGCCGTGCCGAGGCGAAAGATGGCAGGGTGCCCATCGACATCCTGCTCGAACCCGCCAAACGCCACGCCTGGCGTGCGGGCGTCGGTTTCGCAACCGACACCGGACCGCGCCTCACCCTGCGCTATGACAACCGCTATCTCAACCCACGCGGTCATCGCTTTGAGGGCACCCTCAGCGTGTCCCCGGTCCTGTCCGGTTTGAATCTCGACTACGTGATACCGGGCGAGGATCCGTTGCGCGAGAGCTTCAGCTTCGGGGCCCAGCTAAAGCACGAGGACACCGACAGCACGCTAAGCGACAGTGTCACCCTGGCGGCGCGGCAGACGATCAAGTCGGAGCGCTGGACACAGACCCGATTTCTTGAACTGTTGCACGAGAAATCGACAGTGGCCGACGAAGACACCACCTCCACGCTGCTGATGCCGGGCATAGCCCTGGACCGCATCAAGGCCGACGACCTGCTGCGCACGCGCCGCGGCTACCGGGTAAGACTGGAGTTGCGCGGTGCCTACGAGGGCCTGATCTCAACGGCGACGTTGCTGCAGACCAAGGCCCACGCAAAGGGTATCTATCGCTTCGGCGAGAGCGGGCGTCTGAGTGCGCGCGCTGATGCCGGTTGGACCCTGACCGACAGCATCGACGACCTGCCGGCCACGCTGCGTTTTTTTGCCGGCGGCGACAATAGCGTGCGCGGCTATCGCTACCAGTCGCTGGGACCACGCGATAGCGACGGTGATGTGAAGGGCGGCAAGCATCTGCTGACCGGCAGCGTCGAGTATGAGCATCCGGTATTCGGTGAGGACTGGTGGGTGGCCGCCTTCCTGGATGCGGGCAATGCCTTCGACACCAACGATGTCGATATGCGCTACGGCTATGGGCTCGGCCTACGCTGGTATTCACCGGTCGGGCGGGTGCGCCTGGACGTGGCGATTCCTGACGACACCGAAGACGACCGCTGGCGCCTGCACTTCGGTCTGGGTGCCGATCTGTGAGCAAGTGGCGGACCGTCAGACGCTGGCTGCTATGGCCGCTGCTGTTGCTGGTGCTCGCGCTGCCGCTGGCGGTCTTCGGCCTGCTGGCCAGCGAGAGCGGCAGTGCCTGGCTGTTGCAGCAGTTGGCCGGCGCGGCGCGGGGGCAGGGGGTCGAGGTCCGCTTTGCAGGCAGCTCGGGAAGCCTGCTCAGACGCCTGGAGATCACTGAGCTGAGCGTGCAGGTCGCGGATGCCCGTGTGGACGCACAGCGGCTGCTACTGGCGTGGCAGCCGCGTGCGCTGTTCGATCGCAGGCTGCACGTCGAGGCGTTCGAGATCGATGCCCTGCGGGTGGCGCCACCACCACCCGCCGCTGATAGCGAGCCAACGCCGCCGCAGATCCCGGACCTGGCGCTGCCGCTGGCGGTGCAGATCGATCGCCTGCGGCTCGCCGCTGTCACCATCGTGCAGCCCGACGGCGACGTCGTTCTCGACGAACTCGCCCTCTCGGCGGCGCTGGATCAGGCAGGCCTGCGCATCGGCGACCTCCAGTTCGCCATGGCGGGGGCGCATCTAGGCGGCGAGGTGAGCCTGGCAGGGAGCGCCCCGCATGCGCTGCAAGGACGGCTGTCGGCGCGCATCGAGCAGCGCCTCACCGGCGATGACATCGGACCGGTCGAGGCGGTCGCCACGCTCAGCGGGACCGCGCTGCAACCGCAGTTCGAGGTCTCCCTGCAGGCCCCGGCCGAGCTGCAGTTGCGCGGTTCCCTGCAGCTCGAACAGCTGCAGCCCGGCTTCGACCTGTCTGCGGACTGGGGCGAGCTCAACTGGCCGCCGCAGGGGACGACCCTAGTCAGCGCCGCGAACGGCGAGCTGCACCTGCGCGGCACTGCCGAGGACTACCGCCTGGGACTGCGGGCGCGACTGCAGCAGCCGGATCTGCCGGCCGCAGATCTCGCGCTCGAGGCGCAGGGTGACCGAGGTGGTCTGACGCTCGAGCCGCTCAGCCTGCAGGTGCAGGACGGACGACTTCAGGCCGACGGGACGGTGCAGTGGCAGCAGGGCGTTCGTTGGCGGCTCGCGTTGCTGGCCGAACGCCTGAATCCCGGCCTGTTTCACCCGGAATGGCCGGGTAAGATCGACGGTCGCATTCAGATCGACGGCGGCCTCGGACCGGAGGGTCCGCAGACGCTGACCCTGAGTGCGCAGATCGCCGACCTGGGTGGCAGCCTGCGCGGTTACCCGGTGAGCGCGCGTGGCAACATAGACTGGCGCGCCGGGCAATTGATCGCGGAGGCGCTACAGTTTGCCTCCGGGCCGAACCGGGTAGATGTCGATGGCCGCGCCGGTGAACGCCTCGACCTGAAGTTCGACATCGACGCCCCGGAGCTGGCCTCGCTGTATCCCGGCCTGAGCGGAAACCTGCAGGGCAAGGGCAGGTTGGAAGGCACCCCTGATGCCCCCGCGGTGTCCGCCGAGCTGAAGAGCAGCGCGCTGGCCTTTGAGGAGCAGCGCGCGCAGGCGCTTGAACTCACTATCGACTGGAGGGATCAGAGTGGCCAGGGCCGGCTGCAGGTCTTAGAGCTGGTCGCCGGCGGCACGACTTTGAACACCCTGAGCGCCACGGCGAGCGGCAGCATCGATGCCCACCGTCTGGACTTCCAGGCCGATGGGCCGGACGCCGAGGTCAGCCTGAGCGCGCAGGGCGGGCTGCGCGAGCAGGTGTGGCAGGGCGCGCTGCAGCGCCTGTCGCTGAACGTCCCCGCGCTTGGCGAGTGGAGCCTGCAGACGCCCGCCGATCTGCTGCTGGGCGCGAGTCAGGCCAAGACCGGCCCGCTTTGTCTCGCTCAGCGGGGCGCCGAACTGTGCGTCGGCGGCGGCTGGGAGGTGGCCCAAGGCCTCGACCTGGCCGGCCGCCTGAAAGGTCTCGATCTGGCGCGCCTCAGCCCCTATCTGCCGGGGGACGCCGTGGTGGAGGGCAGCCTGGCTGCCGAGTTCTCGGTCAAGGGGCAGCCGGCCGATCCGGCGGTGGTGCTGGATGTCCGCCCAAGCGATGGCCGTATTCGCCTCGAGGACGCCGAGCAGCCCCTCGATCTGGCGTTCCGCAATGCCCAGGTCTCGGCCCGCTTCGCCGAGGGTCAGGGTGCCGCCGAGCTGCGTCTGGAGATCGGGGAGAACGGACAGGCCAGCGGTCGGGTGACCCTGGGGGCCGAGGACGCGGGCGATCGTGCTTTGGGTGGTGAGCTCCAGGTCGAGTTCCCCGATCTGAATCTGATCGCCGGCTTCGTGCCCGCCCTGGACGCCGTGCAGGGCAGACTGCAGGCGGACATCTCGCTGGGCGGCACGCTGACTGGACCGCAGCTGCGCGGCGGTCTTCAGATCGCCGATGCTCAGGCACGGGTGCCGGCAGCGGGGATTCTGTTGAGCGATATCGACCTGACCGTTCGGGGCGACGGCGCGGACCCGCTGCAGCTACAGGGTCAGGTGCAGTCGGGCGAGGGGCGTATCACGCTCGATGGCGCCGTCGACCTGGCCGCGGCCGGCGGTCCGGCCGTCGACCTGGGTATTCGCGGCGAGGCGTTCGAGGCGGCGCGCCTACCGGAGGTGCAGCTTTTGGTCTCCCCCGACCTGCGCATCCAGGGCAATGGACCCTATCGACTGTCCGGCGTGCTGCGTATCCCGCGCGCGGCCATAGAACTCGAGGAGCTGCCGAGCGGTACGGTCTCGGTGTCAGACGACGAAATCGTGATCGGTGAACAGGCACCGGACCAGCCAACCGCGGCCAATCGGAATGTCGCCGCCAAGGTACGTGTGGAACTGGGGGACAAGGTCAGCCTAAAGGGGTTCGGCCTGCGCACCAGGTTGTCGGGCGCGGTCGACGCCACGGTCGACGCGCGTGGTACCACCGTCGACGGCAAGATCGAACTCCGCGACGGCGTCTACAAGGCCTACGGGCAGGACCTGACTATCGAGCGCGGCAGACTGGTGTTTGCCGGTCCCCCCGCGAACCCTGATGTGGATCTGCGTGCGCTGCGTGTCTCGAAAGACGGGCAGGTAAAGGCCTATCTCGCGCTGAGCGGACTGCTGGCGGAACCGCAGACGCGGGTGTACAGCGAGCCGACACTGCCCGAGGCGGAGGCGCTCGCCTACCTGTTGACCGGTCGTGGTCTGGACCGGGCAGGGCAGGAGGAAGGGTCGGCGATCGCCGACGCCGCGCTGTCGCTCGGTCTGTCCAAGAGTGAACCGCTGCTGCAGGACATGAGCGACCGCCTTGGCATCGATGAGCTGCGTTTCGAGGAGGGTGCGAACGGACTGGAGGGAAGTTCACTGGTTCTGGGGAAGTATCTCAACCCCGACCTCTATCTCGGCTATGCGCAGGGCCTGTTCAACCCCGAGGGTGCAGTGCTGTTGCGCCTGCGCCTCAGCGACCATATTGACGTCGAGAGTCGATCGGGGACAGAACAATCCGTGGACCTGTTCTATCGAATCGAGCACGACTGAACCCCTCGGCGAGCACCCGCTCGATGCGTCGTCGTGCAATCCCTCCTGGCCCGTCGAATGCGCCTTATGGCGCGGTACCTGCTGGTTAATGAGACAGGCCCGGTCTGCGGTCGCGCCATTCCCACGGTGGGATCGGCCGGTCGTCGGACCACAGCCCGCGCCGCGCGGCGCGGGCCTGACGCTGGGCCAGCGTATAGGGATGCATAGTCGGACGGGCAGATCCACCGTCCGGGACCACCGACCAGGCCAGACCATCGTGCAGAAGGTCGAGGGCTACGTCACGAACGCGCAGTACCACACGGCCGGCGATCCGGCTGCCATCGTCGGAGATGCGGACATTGACGAATCTGCCGGTCAGCGTGCGATGCAACTGATCGGCCGCCGCCTCGCCCCAGGGTTGGTTAAGCTCCGGCGCATCGATACCCCACAAGTCAATCCGGAATTGGCTGCGTTGAACATCCAACATCAGGCTGTCGCCATCGATGACGCGCAACACGCGGCCGGGCAAATGTCGCTCCGCGGCATGCGATGCGCCTACCAGCAGCAGCAAACAATAGACGGCGAACCAGGCGAATCGGCATTGCATGTCGGGTGCCTTGTGCGTTAGTTACGATCGCATGTGGTGGGGTTGGGAACCACTCCGTGGCGGAGTGATCCATCGATTAGTGTGCCCGCGCGACCGAGCGCCGGATCGCAGCCGCGACATCCTCCCCAGGTTACGAACGGACTTCCCAAAAACCGGAGGCGCGCGGCCGGGTTACAATTCGGCTTCGGCAAATACAAAAAGATAGCTCTACAGGCTGCGCCGAGAGGTGGTTTATTTTCTACAGCATGCAGTTTCAGTGGTTGGCGTTCGCGCTGGTCATTGTAGTGGGTGCCGTCGTCAGGTTCTGGGGCTTGGGCGAGGCCTCGCTCTGGCTGGATGAGGCCGCCAGCGTTCAGTTCGCGGGTCTGCCCTGGTCGACGCTGTGGCTGACTGGCTACGACAACGCCCCGCCGCTCTATTACTCGGTGTTGAAAGTTGTACTGCCGGTCAGTGACAGCGAGTTCGCCGTGCGCCTGCCGAGCGTCGTGTTTGGGGTACTCACCATTGCCGTCGTCTACTGGGCTGGTCGGCTCGTTGCCGGCCCTTGGGGTGCATTGGCCGCTGCGCTTGTTTTCGCCCTCTCAGCGGCGCAGGTGGAGTATAGCCAGGAGGCGAGGGCATACAGTCTGCTGGTCTTGGCGCTCTCGTTGGCCGTGGTTGGGCTGCTGTTGTTTTTGCGCCAGGCCGTGAAGCATGACGACGCAATGGACTCGGGGGAAGCGCGCTCGCGGCAAACCGCCGGTCTGATGCTCTACGCTTTGGGCATTCTGATCGCGTTGTATACGCACAACATCGCAGTCTTTTTTGTCCTGGTTGCGCAGCTGGTCTTCGTATTTCACTGGATGGCCAGCGCTGGGAAGCGCGTACGCCTCATGATCGCCTGGTTGGCTGCGAACGGGGTCGTTTTTCTTTTGTGGCTGCCCTGGCTGTATATCATCCTGACCGAGCTGCTCGGTAACGGCAGTCTGGCATTTCTTCCACATCTCAGTCTGACGCGGGCATTCGAAATCTGGCGGGAGGTGCAAGGTTTTCCCTTCGTCTGGCGTGGCCAGCCGTGGCTGGATGTCTCTTTGGGGGTGATGTGCCTGATAGGTGCTTACGGCCTGCGCAAACAAGCCTCCGCGCTTGTCATCCTGCTGTGTGTCGCCGTCCTGGGTCCGCTGCTGATATGGTTGATCGGGTACGCACATCCAATCTACATGGAAAAAACGATCACCTGGGGTTTCATTGGTACTGCGATATTGATCGGCGCCGGCGTGTCTGTCTTCAAGGTGCGCCAAGGTGTGTTTGTGACGTTGCTCTTGGGCCTGATCTCGGCACGCTCAGTAACGTCCTTTCACGCCCTTGGCTTTACACAGGACGAAGATTGGCGGAGCGGTTTTGCCGCCTGGCGGCAGCAGGTCATACCTGGTTCAGAAGGCGAGGCAGCACTATTTTGTAGCCCATCCGTCGCTGTCGGCATGCTCTACTATGCGCGCCAGGAAGCAGAGTTACCGCCCCTGCTCGCCTGGGGATCCACCGATGACGGGACCGGGATCGCCCTGCTGCTGGATCGACCGAAGCTAGCATTTGAAGTCAGTCAGCCAGATTGGCTGGCGGAGATCCCGCATGATCTGTTTTTATGGAAGCGGGGGAAGGTCGATGAAGGAAGACGGCTGCTTCCCTCGCTTCCAGACGCGGGCCATTGGCGAGAGCCTAGTTGGCACCGGCTGGCGGTTGTCTTTTCCCACTGCCCTGAAGATAGTAGCGAGGCGCTGCGTGCGGCCTTGAAGGGTGCTGGTTGGAATTTGCGTGCGTATAGAAATTTCGAAGGGGGTCTAACGGCCCGTTACACCTGTGAAAGAGCGGGGTGCTTCTTGCCGAGCCAGGGATCTCCATTGCCGCAGGAGTTCACAGCTCCGTTGCTAGGTCCGGCTCGTCAATGATCCCATCGTCCGTTGCTAAAACCGCGTTACGATTCAGTCCTGCGTATAGCCTGTCGCTATCTTCTAAGTCCCCAGCCGCAACTGAAGTACATTTCCGTTGAAGATCGTCATCATCATCCCGACCTACAACGAGCGGGCCAACATAGGGCCGCTGCTCGACGCCCTACAGGGACAGTTCGCCACGATCGAGCATGACATGCACGTGCTGGTGGTCGATGACGATTCACCGGATGGTACACAGGACGCCGTGCGCGATCGCATGCGCAGCATGTCGAATCTGGAACTGATCACCGGTGAGAAACAGGGACTGGGCAGCGCCTACATCCGGGGGATGACGCATGTCTTGCGCACGGGCTCGGCTGACGCGGTGTTTGAAATGGACGCCGATTTTTCACACAAATCCGAGGATGTTCCGCGCCTAATCGCTGCCCTCGAGAGCGGTGCCGATTTCGTCATCGGGAGTCGATACGTGGGAGGCGGAACCATCCCGCCGGATTGGGGCTTTCTGCGGCGGATGAACTCGCGTCTCGGCAACCTGGTGGCACGCTATCTTGCAGGGATCTATCGGGTCAAGGATTGCACCGCCGGGTTTCGCGCGATCCGTACCTCGCTCCTTTCGCGGATCGATTTGACGGATCTCAGAGTGCAGGGATACGCATTCCAGATTGCGCTGCTCTACGAAGCGGTGATCCGCAAGGCCAAGATCGTAGAGGTGCCGGTTGATTTTATCGAGAGAAGAGAAGGGCAATCCAAGCTGGGCCTTGATGACATCCTCGAGTTCCTGCAGAGCGCCCTGTGGCTGCGATTCAGGAGTTCAACCACCTTTATCAAGTTCGGGATCGTGGGTAGCTCAGGTGTGCTGGTCAATCTTGGCGCCTTTTCCCTGTTGCTTTTGCTCGGGATGAATAAGTACGTGGCATCAGCGATAGCGATAGAGCTTTCCATTGTCTGGAATTTCTTCTTGAACAACGCCTGGACCTTCAGGTGGCGCAGTAAACACGACCATTTTCACCTGCGCGGCCTGAAATTCAATGCGGTCTCATTTCTTACGCTGGGAGTAAGCTTCGGTACCTTCACGTCGTTGAGCCTGACGTTCCCGGACCTTTCGCCCTATCTGAGTCAGCTCGCCGGTATCGTTCCCGCAGCGCTACTGAATTACTTCCTGAACTCGTACTGGACCTTTAAGGATCAGCCTGCGGGGTCTGTTCATCGATGATTGACAGCGCTCAGAGGCCCGTTGTCTTCCGGGCATACCTCGGTAAGGTTATTCGCCGTGGCGATAACAGGCTGATCGACTGCGTTGGCAAGCGTTGTTATGGATTCGCAGACAGCAGGCGACGCTCCAGCAACGTCTGCATGTCTCTGCGGCCGTCTGCGATCAGGAAAACGTAGACGAATTTGCCACTGACGCGATAGATAATCCGAAAGGGTTTGAAGAAGACCTCGCGGTAGTCCTGGATCCCGAGCGCCGCAAGTTCTTTCGGATGACTGCCGCGTTCGGGTAGTTCGGCCAGATTCGACACCGATTGTTCGACCTGGCCGGGAACATGAAGTGCCTTATCGGCAGAGTCATGTTCCGCGATGAAATCGAAAATGGACGCCAGGTCGCTTTCGGCATCTTCGGTCAGGAGAACTCTGAACTTCACTAGCGCGAGTTTTTTCTGCTCCGGAGCCGTTTGAACGCCG
>JAHEJD010000127.1 GCA_024639005.1 Chromatiaceae bacterium
ACGGCAGTGCGGCGACGAAGATCGCCGCAAACAGATATTGCATCGTCTTTCGCGGCTTACTGGCCATCAGGTAGAGAAGCGGAAAGAACGCCACGACAATCCAGGGTATCAGCTGCTGATACTCACTGATGCGGGGCATGATCCCGAAATAGAGGGGCGCGCCGATCGCGGCACCGATGACCAGGCTGAGCAGCAACTGCCCACCGAAAAAAATCATTGGGCCCATCACGCTGAACGTAACTGTGATCACCGCGAACAATATCGCGAGGAACCAAAACGGCCATTGCGTCTGGATGAAGAACCAGCCAAGCAGCAGAACCACCAGGCCGCCTGCCGCGGCCTTGCGCGACTTCACGCTGGTCAGGCTGAAGGGCTCGCGCGGCGGAGCCGGGCGTGGCGGAGGGGCCTGCCCGGGGTCCTCGACCCCGGCGAGCGTTGCGCGCACGTTCGATACCTGCCTTACCAGATCACGCAGGCTGCCCGCGAGCATGGCAGCGGAGGCCGTGTCGAGGGTTCCGGGTTGATCGACAGGCACTGCGGCTGCCTCACCAGATGCGCGGGGGCTCGCCGTCCCGTCGCGCGGATGCGCCAGATCGCGAACCAGCTCCTGCATGTCCCTCTCGATCTGATCCAGCGTCAAACGCAGCTCGTCCGAAGCGGCGATCTTCGAATTCCCTGACTGATCGTCGCGACGGCTCTCGATGCCCTCGCGCACGACAAGCATGGCCAGCAGCAGATTGTGGAGCTGATCGACCAACCACTCGTAAGCGGCATGATTCTGCCTGAAACGTTCGGTATCGATGGCGGCCGCCTCCAACGTGCCGCGCAGTGCGGCGAGCGCGTTCACCTGGGCCGTTCCCGCCTTTTTGAGGGCGTCCGGATCGGGCTCATCGCCGGCCAGTGCCTGGTTCATGAGTGACAGCAAACCGCGGCAGCCCTCCACGAAGCCATGCAGTTGACGTTCGAACTTCTTCCCGGCCTGAATGGGCCAGAAGAGCCCGTGGACGAGAAACGTAACGACGCACGCCAGGCAGACGGTTGATGCTCGCATGAGAGCGATCTGGAACGAGTAGTCGAAGGCGTTGGTGGAAAAAAAGCCCACCAGGATGAAGGTCACGCTGAAGATCAGCCATGCGTACGAGTTGCGGCTCATTTGCTGGCAGTACGTGCTGAAGGTGACCAGCAACGCCGCGGCCAGGATGAAGGAGCCGCGATCATGGGCAAACAGCGCGATCAGGGCCAGGCCGACGAGCGCGCCGCTCAGGGTGGCCGCGACGTACTGGATGCCTTTCTTGAGGGTCGCCCCGAGGGCGGGTGTCTGGAGCACGACGCAGAGGATCATTCCGTATGACGTCTTCCAGTCCAACAGCAACGCGATCGTCAGGTACAGGACGATCGCAAGGCAGGATTTGAGCGCGAGCTGCACACTGTTTGCATCCAGTTTCGGCAGAAGGCGCTGCACGCCTCAGTCTCCCCGCGAAGGCCGGATCGCCACCGAGGTTGTCATCCCGGAGACCAGCTGGATGTCCTCGGGAACATCCTCCAGATGGATCCGCACCGGTACGCGTTGCGGCAAACGGATCCAGTCGAACGTCGGTTGGATCTGGGGCACCAGGAACAATGCTCCCTCGGTGCTGGCGGTATGCGGCGGATTGATCGCGTAACCGATACTGTCCACGATGCCCGTCAGCTCTATGTCCGGGTGGCTCATCAAGGTCATGACCGCACGATCGCCCGGCTTGATGTGCTTCAGCTTGGACTCCTGGAAATAGCCATCCACCCGGAACGAACTGCTGTCGACAAACGCTGCAATGGGGTGTCCGGGAGCCGCGAATTGCCCTTCATTGACTTCCAGGTTGGTGATGTATCCGTCAAACGGCGCGTACATCGAGGTCCAGCCCAGGTAGAGTTCGGCATCCTCGAGCTGGACTTTGGCTTCGCGGATGCGCACATTGGCGTCGCCGGGTTCGCCGAGGTTGGCCCGCGCCTGGTCGAGACCAGCCTGCGCGGAAGCCACTGCGGCCTCGGCCTCGCTGAAGGCGGCCCGTGCACTGTCGACTGCCGCCTGCAGCTCCAGGACCATCGCGGCTTTCCTTTCGGCGTTTTCCACCGAACCCGCCTTGTCACCGAGGAGACGCGTCGCGCGACCGGATTCCGACCTGGCGTTCGCCAGAGCCGCCTCCTGTTGTTTGATCATGGCCCGCGCGGCCACCACGCCGGCTTCGCTTTGCAGCACCCTGGCTGCGGCCGCCTGGACCGTGGCTTCCAGCGCAGCGACACCCTCCCTGGCCTGTCGCAACCGGACCTGCGCCCCGTCAGCAGCCAATTGATAGGAACTGGGATCGATCCTGAAGAGCAAATCGCCCTTGCGGACGAACTGATTGCTCCGCACCGCGATCTCGACGATGTAGCCCGATACCCGGGGCGCGACCTTGACGATTTCCGCCCGCACCTGTCCATGACGTGTCCACGGATTGTGTACCCAGCGCTGGTAGACGATGAACGCGATCACAACGGCAACGAGGACCAGCAAGAGGGTTGGCAGTTTGGACTTGATGTTTTTCATGATGTCGGGTGAGTTTGTCATGGTCATGGGTCACGGTGAGATGATGAACAGGGCGATGAGTGCTGTTGCCAGCAACCACAGCGCAGCGTTGGCCAGCGGCGGATGCCAGAAAAAGCGGCTGATTTGAGTCCGGTTGAACAGCCTGGCAAGGACTATCGCGAGCAGCAGTCCGGCCGTCATCGCCACAAACAGCGGCGGAATGTACAGGCCGAGGATCTGGACCTCTGTTGGGGCGCCGCCGAACATGGCTATTCCCTGTCCCCGCGGCCGGCCGCGGTCTCCGCCTGCGGTGCAAGATAGGTGTCGTCCGTGTCTGCCGGCCGCTGGAACCCCAGGTCCGTCCTGTTTGAGTAGTCCGGATCATCGAGGATGTTGCCCCAGTTGGTCCGGCTGCGCATCTCCCCGGCCGTCGCCTGCGGGATGAACTCCTTGCCGACGCGCAGCTCCCACCCGCCACCAAGCGCCTTGTACGCGCTGATGAGGCGTGCGGCAACCAGCCCCTCGACGGCCGCCTGGCTGTCCTGCTGCCGGGTCAGGTTGGCGGCGGCGATGTCGACGCGCAGGAAATCAATCTCGCCCTCCGTGTACTGCATGGCCGACAGCTCGAGTGACTGCCGCGCACTCTCCGCGCTCTCGGTCAGGAAGACAAGCTGCTCGCGCGATTTTATAAAGCCGTACAGCGAGGACTCGACCTCCGCTGCCGCCCGCAGCACGGTGTTCTGATAGTTCACCGCGGCCTCCTGGAAGGCCGCGTCCTGCACGCGGATGTTGTTCCTGATACGGCCGTAATTGAGGATCGGCCAGTTCAATGCCGGGCCGATCGACCAGACTTTTGAACCGCTGTCGAACAGGTTGTTGCCAAGGGAAATGCCGCCGGCATCGGATGCCTGGACCCCATATGAACCCCCGATAGCGATTGAAGGAAACAGGTCAGCAGTCGCGATGCCGATCTGCTCGCTCCGGAACGCCGCGACGCGCTCTGCGGCCCGAACGTCGGGCCGGCGCCGGAGCAGGTCCGCCGGCACGCCGATCGCCAACTCGGCCGGGGTCGTGGGTATGCCGGAACCACCGGCAAGCGACTGCTCGAGCTCACCGGGCGTTCGGCCCAGCAGGACCCCCAGTGACAGTTTGGCATCGCG
>JAHEJD010000017.1:0-3448 GCA_024639005.1 Chromatiaceae bacterium
CAGTCATACCACCGATAGCGGCCCACAGGGCCTTGTTTGGCGGCAGCTTTACGCCACCGAATACGTTTCGGTATCGGGAGCGGGAGCTGTAGGAGTGCGCCAATTCGCTCATGGTCAGGGTGTTGAACGCCAGGGTGGCGGCGGCCGGACCTATGCCGTAGCGTTTCATACCGGCATAGTAGGCACCCATCACACCCAGCCCGATGGTGCCTGACTCGAATATCATACGCTTCAGGTCGTGACCGGCAATGATTGCCTCGTCGGGATCTCTGGGATCGCGACCCATGACGCCCGGCTCAGGTGGCTCCATCGACAGTGCAAGCCCCGGGAAGATGTCGGTTACCAGGTTGATCCACAGCAGCTGCATCGGATTCATCGGCTGACCCCAGCCGGCCGCAATGCCGATCAGCATGACCTCGATCTCGGTTAGATTGGTGGATACCATGAAGTGGATCATCTTACGGATGTTGCCGTAGATAGTCCGGCCCTGGCGCACCGCGACCGACATGGTGTGGAGGTTGTCGTCTTCCAGCACCACGTCGGACACCTCCCTCGCGACATTGGTGCCGCTTTTGCCCATCGCCACACCGATATCCGCGGCCTTGAGCGCAGGACCGTCGTTGATACCGTCACCGGTCATCGCGACCACGTAGCCCGCCTCTTGCAGCGCACGCACGATCTTGAGCTTGTGCGCCGGGCTGACCCTTGCAAACACCTGTACATTCTTGGCCAGGCCGGCCAACAACTCAGGATCCATGTCGTCGAGTTTGGTCGATTCGAGCACCTGGAGCGGTTGATCCCCGCTCAGCCCGAGTTGCTCACCTATCGCCTGAGCGGTGGCCGCCTGGTCACCGGTGATCATGATCGTCTTGATACCGGCCCGATGATACATGGCGATGAGCTTGTCCATGTCGGGGCGCATGGGATCCGCCATCCCGGCCAGTCCCAGCCAAATCAACTGCCCGGTCTTCGCCGGCATCCTGGCAGTATCTAACTCACGATAGGCGGCCCCGAGGACCCGCAGGGCCGCGCCCCCCATGCGTCTGTTCTCGTCAAGAATCGCGGCCCTGGCCTCGTCGGTGAGCGGGATGACTTCGCCATCCTTGAACTGGTGCTCACACATCTCGAGCACTTCATCGGGGCTGCCTTTGACCGCCAGCAGGTGCTTGCCACCTTTATACTCGTGCAGCGTGCTCATGTAGGGACGACCTTCTGCGCGGTAGCGTGTGCGCTTGGTCGGATACTTCGCCCGCAGCGCCATCACATCGATGCCGGACTTCAACGCCATTTCCACCAGCGCCATCTCCGTCGCAGAGCCCTCCAGTTCCGGGTTATCGGCCTCTCCGTGGAGCTCTACCTCACTGCACAGCGACACCACCTGCATCAAGCGAACCAGTTCCTCGCGGTCCATGGGGTCGAATGACGCGCCATCCGCCTGGAAACTGTCTTGGATCACGGCGAAGGGCTGGCCGCCGCTGTGCACGGCGACCACGGCCATACGGTTCATCGTCAGGGTCCCGGTCTTGTCCATGCAGAATACCTGCACCGATCCCAGGGTCTCGACCGCATCCAGGTGCCGGACAGAGACATTGTGCTTACGCATATTGCCTATACCCATCGCCAACGTCGTGGTGGCGACCGCCGGCAGGCCCTCGGGCACCGCAGCGACGGCCAGCGAGACCCCGGATTTCAGCATCTCCAGCCAACCGAATCCTCGCAGCAGACCGATACCGGCGACCACTACGCAGACGCCGGCGCTGATGTACACCATCTGCGTGCCCAGCTTCTCCAATTGGCGTTCCATTGGCGTCTGGGGAGCTTCGGCCTCGCCCACCATGGTCTGGATCTTTCCCAGCTCACTCGCTTCGGCCGTTGCAACGACGATGCCCTCACCGCTACCGCCGGTGACACTTGTGCCCATGTATCCCATATTGATGCGGTCGCCGAGCGCCGTCTCGCCCGCACCGATGAAATCGTGATTCTTGGCCACAGGGAGGCTCTCACCGGTCAACGCGGACTCGTCAACGGAGAGCCGGTGTGCCTTGAGCAGCCGGAGGTCGGCCGCGATGTAGGTCCCGGGAACCAGCACCAGGATGTCCCCCGGCACGATAGCCTCGACCTTGATGTTCTTGCTGACGCCATCGCGCAGCACGGTCACATCGCGGACACCGGTCTTGGCCAGTGAGGCAATCGCCTTTTCGGACTGGCGCTCGGTCACGAACCCGATCATGCCGTTGATCAGAACCACGCCCATGATGACGGCTGCATCGACCTTGCCCCCGGTCAGCACGGAGATGACCGCGGAGGCGCCGAGCAGGGCCACCGGGGCATTCAGGAACTGGTCGATGAATATTGCGAGATCGGAGCGTTTTTCGCCGGCTGCTAGGGTGTTTTCTCCATAACGCCGCAGGCGCACGCCGGCCTCGTCCGAGCTCAGGCCCTCCTTCAGGGAAACGACCAGGTGCGCGAGCACCTGATCGGGCGTCATAACGTGCCAGCTCCTGGCCTCCTGCACCTCCTTGGCAGCGGCCGCGGGGCTTGCGGTCAGCGCCGTGGCGCCGAAGACGGGGGCCGGCGCGAGGTTGCGCCCCACGCCACCGAGCATTTCAGAGAAGCCGCCGAGGGCAGCCTTGACCGCAGATTTCAGCGGCGCAGGCGGGGCCCTCTTGACGGTCTTCCGCCTCCGCGTGCGCGCTCCAAGCTCTCGCTCGACAATCCTGATGATATCGGCGGGCCGTCGGTCCGGATCGTATCTCACAAGCAGACGGCCGGTGAGGATGTTAGCCTCAGCTGAATGGATGCCTTCCACTGCACCCAAGCGCTGTTCCAGATGCCGTTTGAGCTTGGGAGAACGGTATAGGCCCGGGACATCGAGTCGCGCCCCCCGTTTCCGGATGCTCACCGGGGTAACGAGCCCACCCAGAGATTGCGCCTTGGAGTTTGAGTCATTCATGGTTGTGCATTCGTTATCGTTATCGCTGCGTAAGCGGTGATCAATTGGTTGGCGCTTCTTTCCACTGCGCGGATTGGCGCCGGCGTCCTGTTGTCCGCATTATCGTTGCGACGGCTGGGCGAGACGGTTGGCCAACAAATCGGGTATAGGCATAGCCTACTTCCACAGAAGATGCAGCCCTTCGTATTTTAAGACGCTACTACTGTTTCGTTACGTTTGTGTGACAGGCAAGGCCCGTCGTTCGGTCGAGTTTGACGCCCCGCAGATACCTGCCCGCGGTCAAAGTGCCTCTCGCAATCGCAGCCAGCCGCGGATCAATGGCTTGCCGACCTGCCTGATGAAGGGCTCCAGCGTGCTTTTGCGCTTGACCGGTTTCCGTGAACGCTGCACTCGGGGTCTGGCGGACCCAGCACGCACGCCAGCGTGGACGATGCCCGGCCGATTGGGAACAGAGGCAAAGGCACCACGGATATACCAGGGCCAGAAATTCAGGAT